>NZ_JBFAUH010000017.1:0-213621 GCF_040679095.1 Streptomyces sp. NPDC052496 | reverse complement strand
GATCTCGGTACCGGGGTTGGCGCCGGGGCGGGTGCCGGGACCAGTCCCGGCACCGGTGGCCGTACCGGGGCCGGTGGTCGTCGTGCCGATTCCGGCGGTCCTGCCGGGTCCAGCAGCGCTTCGCGTGGCCACGCGCGTACGGAGGCCGACGTGCCGGACGGCTGCGCGGCCGCGGCGGACGGCGACGGGGCGGCGGACGACGGGGGCACGTTCGGCGGGAGCTGGGGCTGGTCCGCCGGGGACGGGCGGCTGCGTACCGCTTGCGACAATCTCCCCGCCGTACTGGGGCGGACCAGTCGCGAGTGTGCGCGGCGGCACGCGGTGCTGGTCGAGGCGGTACGCGCCGGGTGCGTCGGCCCGGTGGCGGGGTTGCGGGCCGAGCCGGTGGAGCGCGGCGGCACGGTCGGTATGCGGGCACTGGTCGAGCGCGGCGGGCTGCCGGCGACGCCGCTGGAACAGCTCGGCGACGGCGAGCTGCGTTACGTCGCCCTCGCGCTGGTGCTCCTGACGGGCCCGGAGGTGCTGGCCATGGATCCGGTGGGGGAGGTGCTCGCCGCCCGCCAGGTGCTGGGGCTGATGGCCGACGGGATGGACCGCAGCCTCGACAGCCGGCAGGCGCGGGCGTTGCTGGAGCTGGCCGTACGGATGGTGGGGCGTGGGCACGTCCGGCTGCTCGGGACGGTACGGGACGCGTCGGCCGCCGAAGGGCTGTCCGAGGTGCGGGTGCTACACCTAGGGGTATGAGTGAAGATCTCCATGCATTGCAGAAGCGGCTCGCCGAGTTCGCGGCGGCCCGTGACTGGAAGCAGTACCACACCCCCAAGAACCTGGCGGCGGCGCTCAGCGTCGAGGCCTCCGAACTCGTCGAGATCTTCCAATGGTTGACGCCCGAGGAGTCGGCGGAGGTCATGAGCGACGCGACGGCCGCCGGACGGGTCGAGGACGAGGTCGCCGACGTGCTGGCGTACCTGCTGCAGTTCTGCGACGCCCTGGGCATCGATGTGCTGCAGGCGCTGGCCGCGAAGATCGAACGCAACGAGACGCGCTTTCCCGCGAAGGGGGCCGAACGAGCCAATCGTCACTCTATGGAGTGAAGGATCTTTCCACATCGTCTTGGTTGTCCACAGATTTGCGAATTCCTCTGGCCTTTTTGGGCTTTCAAGTTCACGCTGGGTAGTGGCAGGTAGTGCGGCGAAGCTGACAGTGGTCTGAGGGAGGGGGTCGCGGATGGACGCGGTGCGCATCATCGCGGCCAGTCGGCGTGGTCTGGCGCAGGCGCAGACGGTCCAGGAGATCGTCGTCGAGGCGTGGCAGGCGCAGGCGCTGGCCGAGGCGGTGGGCAGTCATCTCGCGATATCGGGACCGCACGAAGTGCGGTCCCGGGCGCGGGGATTGGGCGATGCGGGAGGAAGGACGAGCGCGGCACTACTGATCCCCGCGCCGAGGATCGGCGGCCCACGAGCGGCCCAGCTCTCCGAGGTGCGGGACACCCTGGCCGCCCTGCGCGGGCTGTCCTGGCTCCTCGGTGAGGTGTGCGAGGCCCTGGTGGGAGTGGTCTGCGCGGCGGACGAGGAAGGGATGTACTGGACCTGCGTGGAGGCCATGGACGTCGCCGACGAGTCCCGCGACCGGGTCACCGGAATACTCAAACACCTGGCCTTCCACCCCCGGGACACAGCCTGAGGGGGCGCGGGCTCCGGCGCTTGCGCCCTTGGGGGTGGGGGAGGCCGGGGTGAGTGCGGGCCGCTGGGGTGATGGGCGGACCGGCCGGTCAGTCGGTCAGTCGGCCGGGGCGTGGCTGGCGTGGCGGCGTGCCGGTCGGGGGTGTGGTCCGGGGCGTGTGATCTGGATGGGAGCGGGCTGCGCTTCTTGGGTATCGGCCGGGTCCATGGGCCCAAGGAGCGGGTGACCGGCTCGGGCGAGCCGAGACGGCGGTTGGGCGGCCCGATGTGCCGGTCGGTTGGGGTGCGAGGCTCGGGCGGGGGGAGGCCCGGCTGGGGCTGGGGGTTGGCCCGGTGGTGGGGGGAGGGGGTGGTGTGGGCTTGGCTGGGTGGTGGGGCGGGGGATTTGTGCGGAGGGCGGGGTCGGGTCAGTGCATGTCTACGGTGACGGAATTGTGGGTGGATGTGGGGGCGTAGCGGGGATTGCCGGTGAAGGTGGCGTCGTAGCCGCCGGTCAGGAGTTTGACGGCGGAGGCGAGGAGCTGGGGGAGGTGGGATTTCTTGCACTGGGCGTAACCGTTGGTGTCGGTGGTGGCCTCGCAGAGCACGGCCTTTTCGCCGGCCACGGTGAACTGGACCGGCAGGCCCGCTACGGGGGTGCCGTCGACTTCGCTGATCTTTGCCTTCAGGCCGCTGATTTGGCGTGCCAGTACGTCGAATGAGCCGTAAAACGCTTTTGCGGTGAGGCGCTTGGGGGGAGTGGGGCGGTCGTCGTGGTCGAGTGCGGAGGCCGCGGTGACGGTGAGGGCGCTGGCCAGGGTCAGCGCCGTGGTGGAGATCGCGGCTGCGCGGGAGGTGGGACAGAGCACGTCATACCTCTTTCAGTAAGTCCTATCTCCGACTTACTGATCAACGTGCCGCAGTAAGAGATGGGTGCGGGGGTGCGGGTTGTTGAGCCGAAAGGGTGAGGCGGGGGTGGGGGCGGTGGGGTGGAGGGGGCGGGGAGAGCGGGTAGTGGTTGGAGGGTTCCGCCGGGTGGGCTTTTCGGGGCTGGGGGAGTGTGTGAGGGCTGAGGGAGTGCGTAGGGACTGAGGGAGTGCGTAGGGACTGAGGGGCGCCGTGCGATCATCTGGAAAGTTCTCGGTGGAGATATGAATGCGTTATCGCATGATCGGGCCGGGGGTTGGGGTGGGGAGCGGCGGTGGGAGTGGGAGAGGGATTGGTGGGGGGCGGAAAGGCGGTGCGTGGCCAGAAAGGCGCACGAGAAGGGTGAATGGGCGCGCTGCGGTGACTTGCCGGTCAGCTGGTAGATGTATGTATTCGCCTATGGAGCGCCGGCGTGCGGGGTGGGCGCTGTCCTTGCGTATGTGCGGCTGTCGGTGCGCGCTCAGCGACGTACGCCTGAAGTGTTCGACGGCTGGCGCGGCACGTTGGCGTTGTGTGGGCCTTGTACCAGCCGGCTCCCGGCGGGCCCATCAGCTGCGTCTGACCGCGGGGATCGGCAGGTTCGCGTCTTCAGTGCGCCGGGGGTGGGCCCCACGGGGCCTCCAGTGCCGCGCGGAGGGCTTGGAGCGTTTCGTGGCCGATGCGTTCGGCGAGTTGGGTCTCCAGGTCTTTGAGGAGGCGTTCGGCCTGGTGGTGGGCGTGTTCGCCGGTCGGGGTGCGGCGGATCAGGCGTTGCCGGGCGGAGGCGGGGTCGGGGATCTGTTCCAGCAGCCCGGCTGAGACCAGGCCGTGTACGGCTTGGTGGGCGGTCTGCCGGGTGACGCCCATGCGCCGGGCCAGGGTGGCGACCGTGGTGCCCTCCGCGTCCAGCACGGCGAACAGTTGGACCTGAGTCGACGTCACCGGAGGGCCGCCGGCCGCGTTCATCGCGGCGAGGAGGGCTTCCTCGAACCAGCGTCGGGCGTCGCCGAGCAGTTGGGGGAGGTTGCGGCGGGTGGGGTCGGGGTGGAGGGACATGGCCGGCCTTGGGATGGAGGGGGTGAAGGGGGTGAAGGGGGTGAAGGGGATAGAGGGAGTGAAGAGGTGGAGGGCTGGGTGGGTTGCGGTGGGGGTGAGCGCGTGTCAGGGTACCTGACGAGTTGAGTGTCAGGGTGCCTGACGCCCTGGGCGACGCCTGTTGGTTTTTGGAGGGTTTGTGACTATTGAGTACGCCACGCGATACCGCCGGGCTTCGCGCATTCCGGCGGAGCCGGGCCGGCCGTACTTCATCGAGAAGGGCGAGGGGGACCGGGCCCACCTGTTCGGCGACCTGGTCACCATCTACGCGGGCGGCGAGCAGACCGGGAACGCCTTCAACTTCTTCACCTGCGAGGGCCCCAAGGGCGACCTCATACCGGCCCATCTGCACACCGACACGTACGAGGTCTTCTACGTCACGCAGGGCGCCGTCCGGCTGTTCGTCGAGGACACCGAGGGCGACCAGCAGGAGAAGCTGCTGACCCCGGGCGACTTCGGTTTCGTCCCCGCGAACTGTCCGCACGCCTATCGCATGGAGCGGCACCACAGCCAGGTCGTCGGTGTCGCCGCAGGTCCCGGCGGTACGTTCGAGCGGTTCTTCGAAAGCCTCGGGGTTCCTACGGAGCAGCTCGGCCTGCCGCGTGAGCCGGTCGTGCCGGAGGCGGAGACGTTCCGGACGGTTCCCGAACAGTACGACGTGCGGTTCCTTCCGGGGCATGAGTGGCGTACGCGGTGACGAGGGCGGGGGCAGGGAACGGGGCCGGGACACCGGCGTGACCGGCGTGGCCGCGACCCGAGTGGGGGAATGACCGACGCCGCTGGATCGCCCGGACGGCGGGGGCGCGAGCGTGGTGCGAGACTGCGGTAGGAGGTGATCGCGATGGCCGGCGAAGCCTTTGCGGACGCCTACCCGGGCGCCGAGGGCTACGGGATGCTCGAAACGCTGCTGGAGCAGGCCCAGCGCGCGGCCCCCACGGACCTGCCCGACCTGGTGAACCGGCACGCAGCGGCGCTCGGCCTGCGCCATGTCGGCCTCTACCTGGTCGACATCCAGCAGCGGCAGCTGTGCCCTCTGGGCGTGGGGCAGCGTTCGCTGTCCGTGGACGCCTCCATCGCCGGCTGGACGTACCGGACCCTGGCCATGCGGGTGGAGGACGTGGACGACCCGGAGGACGGCATCCGGGTGTGGCTGCCGCTGGTCGACGGCGTGGAGCGGCTGGGCGTGGTGGAGGTGCGCACGAACCTGCTGGACGGCGACCGGATGCGCCGCTGCCGCGCGCTGGCGGCCCTGCTGGCCCCCATCATCACCTCGAAGCGGGCCTACAGCGACACGTTCGTACGCCAGGCGCGGACGCAGCCGATGCAGCTGCCCGCGGAAATGGTGCGGGCCTTCCTGCCGCCGCGCACGATCGGCAACGAGCAGGCGGTGTCGACGGCGGTACTGGAACCCGCGTACGAGCTGGGCGGCGACGCGTTCGACCACTCCGTCACACAGGACACGCTGCACGCCGCCATCATCGACGCGATGGGCCACGACCTGGCCGCCGGCCTGGCCACGTCCGTCGCCCTGGCGGGCTGCCGCAGCGGCCGGCGGGCGGGTGCGGACCTGCGTGAGACGGTGGACACCGTCGACCAGGCGCTGTGCGAGTGGCTGCCCGATCGTTTCGCCACCGGCATCTTCCTGCAACTGGACCTCGCCGACGGGCGGCTGCGCTGGGTGAACTGCGGCCACCCGCCGCCGCTCCTCATCCGCCGGCACGGCGTCCTCGACCGCGCGCTGGAGCGGCCCGGCCAGCTGCCGCTGGGCCTGCCGGCGGCGCTGAGCCCGGAACCGCGTACCGTCCACGTGGCGGACCTGGAGCCGGGTGACCGGGTGCTGCTCTACACGGACGGTGTGACCGAGGCGCGGGACTCCAGTGGCGCGCTGTTCGGTCTGGACCGGTTCACGGACACGATCATCCGGGCCACGGCGGGCGGCGAGCTGGCCTTCGAGACCTTGCGCCGCCTGATCCACTTCATCGTCGACGACCAGGGCAACGAGCTGCGGGACGACGCCACGCTGCTGCTGGTGGAGTGGTGCCCGGGCCCGTGGGGGCCGGGCGGGGAGGCGCCGGTGGGGTGAGGGCCGACGGCCGGGCAGCGGGCGTACGAGCCCCGCCCGCACCCGGCCCTCCGCGCACCCGGCCCTCCCCGTACCACCGAAGCCCTGCCACCCGTCTTCAGGCCCCCGCACTCAGGCCCCCGCACTCAGGCCCCTGCACCCAGGCCCCCGCACCCAGACCCTCGTGCCCAGATCCTCGTGCCCAGATCCTCGTGCTCAGCCCCTCGTGCTCAGCCCCGCACTCAGGCTCCTGTGCTCAGGCCCCCGTACCCAGGCCCTCGTGCTCAGCCCCGTACTTAGGCCTCTCCGTACTCAGGCTTCCCCGAACTCGGGCCCCCGCTCAAGCCACCTGCGGCATGACCTCGGACGCGATCAGTTCCAGCTGGTCGAGGTCGGTCAGGTCCAGCATCTGGAGGTAGACCCGCTGGGAGCCGACGGCCCCGAAGCGGCCGAGGCGTTCGACGACCTCGGCGGGGGAGCCGGCCAGGCCGTTGGCCTTCAGCTCGTCGACCTGGCGGCCGATGGCGTCCGCGCGGCGCTTGACCTCCGCGTCGTTCCGGCCGACGCAGGCGACCAGGGCGTTGGAGTAGACGAGTTCGCCGGCGTCCCGGCCGCGGTGCTCGGCTGCCGCCCGTACCCGCTTGAACTGCTGCTCGGTGTCGTCCAACGAGGCGAAGGGGATGTTGAATTCGTCCGCGTACTCGGCGGCGAGCGCGGGGGTGCGCTTGGCACCGTGCCCGCCGATGAGGACCGGCACCTTCGGCTGGGCCGGCTTGGGCAGCGCGGGCGAGTCCGTCAGCTGGTAGAACGTCCCGTCGAAGCTGAAGCGTTCGCCGGTGGGCGTCTTCCACAGTCCGGTGATGATGGCCAGCTGTTCCTCCAGCCGGCCGAACTTCTCCTTGGGGAAGGGAATGCCGTACGCCTTGTGCTCGTCCTCGTACCAGCCGGAGCCCAGGCCGAAGTCGATCCGGCCGCCCGACATCTGGTCGACCTGGGCGACCTGGATGGCCAGCACGCCGGGGAGGCGGAAGGTACCGGCGGTCATCAGGGTGCCGAGCCGGATGTGCTTGGTCTCCCTGGCCAGGCCGGCCAGGGTGATCCAGGCGTCCGTCGGGCCGGGCAGGCCGTCGGTGCTGCCCATGTGCAGGTAGTGGTCGGAGCGGAAGAACGCGCCGTAGTTCAGGTCCTCGGCGGCCCGCGCGACGCGGAGAAGGGTGTCGTAGGTGGCCCCCTGCTGGGGCTCGGTGAAGATCCGGAGTTCCATGCCGCCCATCTTGCCCTGCGGGTGCCGGGCGCCGGGAACAGGCACGGGCGGCGTACGGCGGTGCGGTGGTGCCGCGCGCGATCCGGCGCCGCCCCCGCCCGCCCCGTTCCCACCTGCAAAAACCAGTTCGTCAAACGGGGCGCTACCGGGCAATACTCGTACGCGTGTTCCTGACGATATCCACCACCGGAAGCGCTGAGCGCCCCGCGACCGACCTCGGGTTCCTGCTGCACAAGCACCCCGGCAAGGCGCAGGCGTTCTCGACGGCGCACGGCACGGCCCATGTGTTCTACCCCGAAGCGGACGACAGCCGGTGCACGGCCGCGCTGCTGCTGGAGGTGGACCCGGTCGCGCTGGTGCGGCGTGCCCGGGGCAAGGGCCGGGGCGGTGCGCCGGACTCGGCGCTCGCGCAGTACGTCAACGACCGCCCGTACGCGGCTTCGTCGCTGCTGGCCGTCGCCTTGAGCTCGGTCTTCGCGAGCGCGATGAAGGGGCAGTGCAAGGCGCGTCCCGAGCTGCCCGGGCAGCCGTTGCCGCTGCGCGTCGAGCTGCCCGCCGTGCCCGCGCGCGGCGGCGCCGGCCTGGTGCGCCGGCTGTTCGAGCCGCTGGGATGGACGGTACGGGCCGAGCCGGTGCCGCTGGACGAGGCGTTCCCGGAGTGGGGCGAGTCGCGTTACGTACGGCTCGGCCTGGAGGGGAAGCGGACGGTCGCCGACGCGCTGCGGCACCTGTACGTACTGCTGCCGGTGCTCGACGACGCCAAGCACTACTGGGTCGCGCCCGACGAGGTCGACAAGCTGCTGCGGACCGGTGAGGGCTGGCTGGAGGACCACCCCGAGCAGAAACTCATCGTCGGCCGCTACCTCGCCCGCCGCCGGTCCCTGACCCGCGACGCGCTGGAGCGGCTGGAGCTGGCGCGGCTCGCCGAGGCGGATGACACCGCCGTCGAGGAGATCGACAACGCGGTGGAGGAGTCGGCCGACACCGAGGACCGGCCGGTGCCGCTCGCCGTGCAGCGGCGGGCCGCGATCCTCGGTGTGCTGCGGGAGGTGAAGGCGGCGCGGGTGCTGGACCTCGGCTGCGGGCAGGGGCAGTTGCTGGGCGAGCTGCTCAAGGAGCGGCAGTTCACCGACATCGTCGGTATGGACGTGTCGATGCGTGCGCTCCAGGAGGCGCGGCGCAGACTGCGGCTGGACCGGATGCCCGAGCGGCAGTCCGAGCGGCTGCGCCTGGTGCAGGGTTCGCTGGCGTACACCGACGCCCGCCTGAAGGGGTACGACGCGGCCGTGCTGAGCGAGGTCGTCGAGCACGTGGACCTGCCACGGCTGTCCGCGCTGGAGTACGCGGTCTTCGGCGCGGCCCGGCCGCGTACGGTCGTGGTGACCACGCCGAACGTCGAGTACAACGTGCGCTGGGAGTCGCTGCCCGCCGGGCACGTACGGCACGGTGACCACCGCTTCGAGTGGACGCGCGAGGAGTTCCGGGCGTGGGCCGCCGAGGTGGCGGGGCGGCACGGGTACGAGGTGGAGTTCCGGCCCGTGGGACCGGACGACCCCGAGGTCGGCCCGCCGACCCAGCTCGCGTACTTCCGCCAAGCGGAACCCGCCCCGACCACCCCCACCGCACCTGCCACCCGAACCGCCCCCACCGCACCTGCTACCCGAACCGCCCCGACCACCCCCGCAAAGGAGGCCCAGGCATGACCGGCAGCGACACCGGTACCGACACCGACGCCCCTCCCGCCCGCCGCCCGCTGGGCGTCCCCGACCTCTGTCTGGTGGTGCTCGTCGGCGCCACCGGCTCCGGCAAGTCGACGTTCGCCGCGCGCCACTTCACGCCCACCGAGGTGCTCTCCTCGGACTTCTGCCGCGGGCTGGTCAGCGACGACGAGAACGACCAGAGCGCGAGCGGTGACGCCTTCGACGTCCTGCACTACATCGCGGCCAAGCGCCTCGCGGCAGGCCGGCGGACCGTCGTCGACGCCACGAACGTGCAGCCGGAGGCGCGCGCCCAGCTGGTGAAGCTGGCCCGCGAGCACGACGTGCTGCCGGTGGCCATCGTCCTGGACCTGCCCGAGGAGGTGTGCGCGGCGCGCGCCGACCGGGCCGGGATGCCGCGCCGCGTCATCCAGCGCCACCAGCGCGAACTCCGCCGGTCCCTGCGGCACTTGGAGCGCGAGGGGTTCCGCAAGGTGCACGTGCTGAAGGGCGTGGAGCAGGTCGAGGCGGCGGAGATCGTCACCGAGCGGCGCTTCAACGACCTGCGGCACCTGACCGGGCCGTTCGACATCGTCGGCGACATCCACGGCTGCCGCTCCGAGCTGGAGACGCTGCTCGCACGGCTGGGGTACGAGGTCGAGCACGACGCGCTCGGCCGTGCCGTGGACGCCCGGCACCCGCAGGGCCGTACCGCGGTCTTCGTCGGCGACCTGGTGGACCGCGGCCCGGACAGCCCCGGCGTGCTCCGCCTGGTCATGGGCATGGTCGCCGCCGGGCACGCCCTGTGCGTACCGGGCAACCACGAGAACAAGCTCGGCCGCTACCTCAAGGGCCGCAAGGTCCAGCACAGCCACGGCCTCGCCGAGACCGTCGCGCAGCTGGAGGGCGAGGACGAGGCGTTCCGCGGCGGGGTCGCCGCGTTCATCGAGGGCCTGGTCAGCCACTACGTGCTCGACGGCGGGGCGCTGGTGGTCTGCCACGCCGGACTGCCGGAGAAGTACCACGGCCGGACGTCGGGCCGGGTGCGGTCCTTCGCGCTGTACGGCGACACGACCGGCGAGACGGACGAGTTCGGGCTGCCGGTGCGCTACCCGTGGGCCGAGGACTACCGGGGCCGCGCCGCCGTGGTCTACGGGCACACCCCGGCGCCGCGCGCCAGCTGGCTGAACAACACCATCTGCCTGGACACCGGCTGTGTCTTCGGCGGCCGGATGACGGCGCTGCGCTGGCCGGAGCGGGAACTGGTCGACGTACCGGCCGAACAGGTCTGGTACGAGCCGGCCAAGCCGCTGGCCACCGAGGCGCCGGGCGGCGCCGACGGGCGCCCGCTCGACCTGGGGGACGTCACCGGGCGGCGGGTCGTGGAGACGCGCCACATGGGCCGCGTCGCCGTCAAGGAGGAGAACGCGGCGGCGGCGCTGGAGGTGATGAGCCGGTTCGCGGCCGACCCGCGTCTGCTGCCGTACCTGCCGCCGACGATGGCGCCCTGCGCGACGTCCAAGGAGGACGGCTACCTGGAGCACCCGGCCGAGGCGTTCGCGTCGTACCGGGCGGACGGCGTGCGGGAGGTCGTGTGCGAGGAGAAGCACATGGGCTCGCGGGCCGTGGTCCTGGTGTGCCGGGACGAGGCGGTGGCGCGGGAGCGGTTCGGTACGCCGGAGGGCGTGAGCGGCGCGGTCTACACGCGCACCGGGCGGCCCTTCTTCGCCGACCCGGCCATGACCGAGCAGGTGCTGAAGTCCGTACGCGAGGCCGTGGACGGCGCGGGCCTGTGGGAGGAACTGGCCGCCCCCACGGCCACGGCCACCACGGCGACCGTCTCCGCAGCCGGCGCCCCCACGGCGGCCGACCCCGCCGCTGCCGGCTCCGGCCACTGGCTGCTGCTCGACGCCGAGCTGCTGCCCTGGTCACTGAAGGCGTCCGGCCTGCTGCGCGGTCAGTACGCGGCGGTCGGCGCGGCGTCCGGCGCGGCCTTCCCCGGGGCGCTGGACGCGCTGGAGGCGGCCGCGGCGCGTGGCGTGGAGGTGCCGGACCTGCTGGCGCGGCAGCGGGACCGGGCCGCCGACGCGGCCGCGTTCACCGAGGCGTACCGGCGTTACTGCTGGCCGGTCGACGGTCTGGACGGCGTACGGCTGGCACCGTTCCAGATCCTGGCCGCGCCGGGCCGCAGCCTGGCCGCCGTACCGCACGACGAGCAACTGGCCTGGCTGGACCGGCTCGTCGAACACGACGGTACGGGCCTGTTGCGGCGTACCGGCCGCCTGGTCGTCGACACCGAGGACGAGGAGTCGGTCGCGGCCGGTGTGCGGTGGTGGCTCGACCTGACCGCCGCCGGCGGTGAGGGCATGGTGGTCAAGCCGCTGGGCGCGCTGGTGCGCAAGGGGGACGGGCGGCTGGTGCAGCCGGGCGTCAAGTGCCGTGGCCGGGAGTACCTGCGGATCATCTACGGCCCGGAGTACACCCGCCCGGAGAACCTGGACCGGCTGCGCGTACGCCACCTCGGCCACAAGCGCTCCCTCGCCCTGCGCGAATACGCCCTCGGCCTGGAGGCGCTGGACCGTCTCGCCGGCGGCGAGCCCCTGTGGCGGGTGCACGAGGCGGTCTTCGCGGTCCTGGCGCTGGAGTCGGAGCCGGTGGATCCGCGGCTGTAGCCCGCGCGTCCACGGGTCCGCCGGCCTGTCGGCCCGCGCGTCCACGGGCCCGTCGGCCCGCACCCCGGGGCGGGAGCCCGGCCCATCAAGGCCGGGCCCCCGCCCCCGTTTCCGTCCCCACCCCCGCCGCAGCCCTCGCCACACTCCGCCCGCCTCGATACGACCGCCGGTAGTCAATGGGCGGTACGCCGACCGCGCGCGTGAAGTGGCGGCGCAGGTTGGCGGCCGTGCCCAGGCCGCACAGCTCCGCCACCCGGTCCACCGGCAGGCCGGTCGTCTCCAGCAACTCGCGGGCGCGGGCGATGCGTTGGGCCAGCAGCCACTGCATGGGCGTGGTTCCCGTCGCCGCGTGGAAGCGGCGGACGAGGGTGCGCGGGCTGGTGTGGGCGCGGGCGGCGAGGGCGGCCACGGTGAGCGGCTCGTCGAGGTGCTCACCCGCCCAGTGCAGGAGCGGCGCCAGCGAGTCGTCCGTACGGTTCGGCAGCGGCGTCTCGATGAACTGCGCCTGGCCGCCGGGGCGGTGGGCCGGGGCGACGAGCTGGCGGGCGAGGGTGTTGGCGGCCCGGCTGCCGAAGTCCTCGCGCACCAGGTGCAGGCAGACGTCGATGGCCGCGGTCGAGCCGGCGCCGGTCAGTACGTCGCCGTGGTCGACGTACAGGACCGCCGGGTCGACGGTGACGGCCGGGAAGCGCTCGGCGAGCAGCGCCGCGTACATCCAGTGCGTGGTGGCCGTCCGCCCGTCCAGCAGGCCGGTGGCGGCGAGGGTGAAGGCGCCCGAGCAGAGGGAGACGAGGCGGGCGCCGCGGGCGTGCGCGGTGCGCAGCGCCTCGGTCAGCTCCGGCGGCGGGTCGCCGCGCACGTCCGCCGCGGCCGGTACCAGGACGGTGTCGGCGGTGATCAGTTCTTCGGGGCCGCAGGGGGCGTGGGTGCTGAACCAGGAGCGGGCCAGGGCGGGCGCGCCGTCCGTGCCGACGGCGCAGAGCCGCAGGTCGTACCAGTCGGCGGGGGTTTCGGGCCGGTCGGTGCCGAAGATGTGGCAGGGGATGGCCAGTTCGAAGAAGGGCAGTCCGTCGGTGACGGCGATGGCCAGGGAAGGCATGGCAGTAATGTAGCGGGTGCTGTCAGTCCTGCCACTCGTGACGGTGGTGCGGGGCCGCGATGCTTGCTGCGCATGACGAATCCGATCTCTTCCCGCCAGGGGCGCGGTGTGTCCGCGGCCGGTACGGGCGCTCCGCGTACGGCGGTCTCCGCGGCCGGTGCCGGCGGCCCGTGTGCGACGGGCCCCGCGGAGCGTGCGGCCGCGCCGGACCCGCGCCGCTGGCTGGTGCTGGCCATCGCCTCCGCCGCACAGTTCCTCGCCGTACTCGACATGATCGCGGTCACCATCGCGTTCCCGGCCATCGGCGCCGACTTCGCGTCCGCGTCCCCCGCCGCGCTCTCCTGGGTGCTCAACGCGTACACCGTCGTGCTCGCCGCCCTGCTCGTCCCGGGCGGGCGGCTCGCCGACGCGTCCGGCCGCCGCCGCAGCTTCCTCGTCGGCATGGTCCTCTTCGGGCTCGCGTCGGCGGCGTGCGGTGCCGCGCCCACCCTGGCGGTGCTGATCGCGGCCCGGGTCGCGCAGGGCGTGGCGGCGGCCGTGCTCATCCCCACCTCGCTGTCGCTGGCGCTGCCTGCCTTCCCGGCCCGGGAGCGGGCCACCGCCGTCGGGGTGTGGACGGCGGTCAGTGCGATCGCCGCCAGTGCCGGGCCGGTCGTCGGCGGGGTGCTGGCCGCTTCGGACTGGCGGTGGATCTTCCTGGTCAATGTGCCGGTGGTGGTCGCGGCGGTGGCCACGGGCGTACGGTTCCTGCCGCGCGCGGCGGCGGACGCCGGGCGGGAGCGCAGGCCGGGGCTCGACCCGCTCGGTACGGCCCTGGTCCTCGTCTGCATCGGTGCGCTGGTGACCTGCTGTGCCCAGGCGCCGCAGTGGGGTTACGCCGCGCCCGGCACCCTCGGCTTCCTCGCCGCCGGAGTGGCCGCGGGGGTGCTGTGCGCCGTGCACGTACGCCGCGCCGGGGATCCTGTGGTGCACCCGGACCTCTTCCGTACGCCCGGGTTCGCCGCCGCCGCACTCGGCCTGCTCGCCTACTTCGTCGCGTACGCGGCCACCACGCTCGGCGCGACGCTGCTGTTCACCGAGGTGTGGCACTACCCGGCCGAGAAGGCGGGGCTCGCCCTGGCGCCGTGGCCGCTGACGGTGCTGGTCGTCTCGGCGGTGTCCGGGCGGATCGTACGGGCGGTGGGGGAGCGGCGCGCGGCGCTCGCCGGGGCGCTGAGCTTCGTCGCCGTGCCGGTGTGGTGGCTGGTCGCCGCTCCGGCGGACGGGTCGCACTACGCCACCGGGTTCCTGCCCGGGCTGGTCCTGGCGGGCGTCGGCACCGGGCTGTACCAGCCGGTGATGTTCGCCGCGGCAGGCCGGCTGCCTGCGGGCCGGCTCTCGCTCGGGTCCGGGGTGCTGATGGTGGCCCGGCAGGGGGGTACGGCTCTCGGTGTGGCGGCGCTGGTGGCGGTCACGGGCGGGCAGCGGCAGCTGGACGCGGGGGCGGTGCGGTACGGCTGGTGGCTCGTCGCGGCGATGGCGGGGCTCGCGGTGTGGGCCGCGGCCGTCGTGCCCGCGCGGGACCGGGCGGCCTCAGGTACACGTGTTCGGTGAGGTCAAATGGCTTGTGAACACGGGCAGTTGGGGGAGGAGAAAGCGTTGACGGGGGCTGATCGCGACCCTAATCTTCTGTCACTCGACCGAGCGCAGCTCGATCAATTTGCGCAAGACCCCCGCCTGTAACGAAAGAAATCAGAGACGAGCCCGTTTCTCCGTCAGGCTGAGGAACCGGGTCGGGGCCCTGGGGCGACCAGATGCACAAGGGCGGAGCGTCCGCCGTGCCGACGGGCGTCCGGGGCCGGGGTGTGCGAACCAGCGGGGGGAGGGGGCGGATGAGCCTCTTCGAGGACGGCAGGCCCTTCTTGAAGGCGCTGCCGGCGCAGGACCGGCGGGCGCTGCTCGCGCTCGGCCGGGGCCGCAGCTACGCGCCGGGCGAGGTCGTCCTCAGGGAACACGACACCACCACCTTCGTGGTGGCCATCGTCCACGGCTGGGCCAGCGTCTCCCTGGAGACCGAGCGCGGAGTACGGCTCATCCTCGCGCTGCGCGGCAGCGGCGAGGTCGTCGGCGACCAGGCCGCCGTCGACCACCGGCCGCGCAGCGCCACGGTCACCGCGCTCGGGCCGGTGGACGGGGTCGTCGTCCCCGGTGACCGGTTCCGCGGCTACCTGGCGGCGCGGCCGGTGGCGACCGTACTGATCATGCGGCAGTTCAGTTCCCGGCTGCGCAGCTCGGACGGTGAACGGCGGTCCCTGGCCTCGGAGAAGGTGCTGCAACGGCTCGCCGCGCGCCTGGTGGAGCTGGCCGAGCGCACCGGCCACCCGGGTTCGGGCGGCGTGGACGTCGACCTGCCGCTGCCGCAGCACGACCTCGCGGCGGCCGTCGGCTCCACCCGCGAAGCGGTCGCCAAGGCGCTGCGCCTGCTGCGTGAACAGGGCGTCGTGCAGACCGGACCCCGGCGGCTGGCCGTGCTCGACCTCGCGCTGCTGCGACTGCTCGCCGAGGGGCGCACGGTCGCCGGCCGCACCCCGGCCGGCCCCGCTCCGATACGCCCCGAGCAATCTCCGCCGGCTGTGTAAACGGCTACAGCCCCGCCTTCCCGCCCCGGCCATGCTGCTTCATGTCGGCACGAACCAGGAGGTCCAGTGAGCACGGAAGCCTTGCACCGACTCGTCGTCAACGGAGACGTCTGCGGCTCCGGACTGCTGGGGTGGCGGGCGAAGCTGCGGATGCGCGAGGCGATGTACGAGGTCTTCGAGGCCGGGTTCGAAGCCGCCGGGGTCACCGAGCGGTCCTGCCACATCGAGGACCGCGGCGACGGCGTACTGGTCGCGCTCGCGCCCGACGTGCCGTCCGCGCACCTGGTGGGACCGTGGCTCGAAGGCGTCTACCAGAAGCTGCGCCAGGTCAACGAGGGGCGCGCGGAGCCGCTGCGGATGCGCGTCGCCATGCACGCGGGCCCGGTCGCCCAGGACGCCAAGGGGCTGGCCGGGCGCGCCGTGGACCTCGCCTGCCGGCTGTGCGACAGCGAGACCGCCCGCGGCGTCATGCGACTGGCCGGCCGGGCACCGCTGGTGTTCGTCGTGTCCGACGCGCTGTACCACGACGTCGTGGCGGAAGGCGGCACCTGCATCGAGCCCGAGCACTACCGCCGGGCGCGGGTGTCGGAGAAGGAGACGGACACGGAGGCGTGGTTCCACGTCCCCCGGCTGCCGTTCCCGCCCCTTCCGGCACAGACGTCGCACGAGGCACCGCCGTCCCCGGCGGTGCCGGCGCGGGACCGGCCGTACGCGACGGGGGTGCGCGCGGTCCAGGACCCGCCGCCGGAGCAGGGCGGCGGGGCGGGGCATGGGGGTGCGGTCCCGCCGCCCGCTTCCGGACGGGAAGAGGAGGGGGAGGGGGCGGGGGAAGAGGCGGGGACGGCAGCCGGTACGGCACCGGCGCCCGCCCCGTACCGGACCAAGTACCACTTCGGCTACATCGGTGGCGACCAGCAGACCGTCGACGGCGGCACCTTCCACATCGGCGGGGACTTCAACGGCATCCGCAAGGCCGGCACCGCCGCCAAGCCGCCTCCCGCATCCCGGCCCGCGCCGCCCCCCGCCACCGAGCCCGGACCGCCCCGCGCCCACACCCCCGGCACCGAAGCCGCACCCGAAGGCGGTGACCGGTGACCGGTACGGACGAGGGGGCGCCGCCCGCCGGCGACCAGCCCCCGCCGCAGCCCGACGGCAGGCCGGGCGGCCGGGACGACGCCGGCCGGCCGCCCAGGGACGGGAAGCCGGCCAAGGACGGCAAGGACGACAAGGACGGCAAGGGCGACGGCACCGAACAGCCCGAGGAGAAGCCCCGCCTGGGCGCCCCCAAGGGCAGTCCGCTGGGCGGCGCGGGGGAGGCGGGCGGCGCGCGTACCGCCCGCGAGGCCCGTACGAATCTGCACGTCGAGGGCGACAGCCAGATCTTCGACGGCAACACCTTCTACCAGACGCAGGTCCGCGTCGGTACCGACGACGTCTTCGTCGACGGGCCGGTGCCCGTCGAGGAACTGGAGCGCCTGGGCCGGGTCTACTGCCGGGCCCCCGGTTACGACGCGATGCGGACCCGGCTGCGGCGCACGCACCTGCTGGCGCTCTGCGGCGAGCACGGCACGGGCCGCACCTCCACGGGGCTCGCCCTGCTCCGGGACGTCGCGGCCGGGGTGTCCCGCCTCGACCCGGCGACCGCGCTCGACAGCGTCGCCCAGGAGAAGTTCGAGGCCGGCCGCGGCTACCTCCTCGAACTGCCCGCCGAGGACGCCGGCCCCGTACCTGCCCAGGCCGCGGTCCCCGACCAGGGCGGCAACGGGCGCGGGGCCGGACCCCGGCCCTCCGACCTGCACCTGGACCGGCTCAGCGCCCTGCTCGCCGGACGCGGGGCGTACGGCGTCCTGGTCGTGGGCGCCGGGGACTTCGCCGACCGGCTGGTGCGCGGCCGCTACGGCGCGCAGTGCACGCCCCCGCCCGCCGACGACGTCCTCGAACGGCACGTGGCCGACCTGCTCGCCGACGCCCCCGTGCAGCTGCTCCAGCTGGCCCGGGACAACGCCCGGCGTGCCGACGTGCAGCAGGCGCTGGGCCTGGACGCACTGCGGCCCGGCGAGGCGGCGCGGCTCGCCTGCCACCTCGCCGCGCACGCCAGGGGCGACGCTGACGACGGCCAACTGCTCGCCGCCTGTGCCGGGTTCGCGCAGCGTCAGGCGCGGGAGTGGTTCGCCGGGGCCGACCGGCCCGGCACCCTGCCCCAGGCGCTGCCCGCCCTGCGCGCCGCGGCCCTGCGGCTGTCGCTCGCGGTCTTCAACGGCGCCGCCGAGAGCCTGGTGACCGAGGTGGGCGAACTGCTCGCCTGGGAGCTGGCGGTCACCCTCGACCCCCAGTACGCGCCGGGCCGCCCGCTGTTCACCGCGCAGACCCAGGCCCGGCTGGCCGCCGCCCGCGCCGTGCCGGGCACGGGAGTCGAGGACCTGGGCGACGCGGCCATCCCCGTACGGGTGAGCCGCTTCCAGGGCCGCAAGCTGGCCACCGCCGTCCTGTACGAGGCGTGGGACGGTTACCACAACGTACGCGGCCCGCTGACCCGCTGGCTGCGGTCCCTGTGCGACGACCAGCGCCCCCAGATGTGGGTGCCCGCCGCGATCGTCGCGGGCACGCTGTGCCGGCGCGACTACCTGTACGGGTTCTCCGAACTGCTGCTGCCGCTGGCCCGCGCCGAGAGCCCGGTGCAGCAGATGGCCGCGGCCACCGCGCTGGCCGAGACCGCCCGCGACCCGCAGGTGCGGCCCGCCGTGCGCGGCCTGCTGCGCGGCTGGGCACGCGGCGACGACGAAGCCGCCTGCCAGATCGCGGCGTTCGCCCACGGCTACGGCATGGTGGCGGGCTCGGTCGCCGGCTCCCTGGACGAACTGGCGTACATCGGCTGCCGGGAGGACGACGACGATGCGGCCGAAGTCGCCTCGTACAGCGTCGTGCGGCTGCTGGCGGGCCCCGAGCCGGAAGTGGTGCTCAGGCGGCTGGCCCGCTGGCTCGGCGACCGGCGGCGGATCCGGCAGGACCTCGCGCTGATGGTGGTGCTGCGCGCCCTGTCCACCCGGACCTCCCACCTGTGGGGGCTCCAGGGCGACAGCGCCGTCCTGGAGTCGTACGGCTCCTGGCCGCTGGCGGCGGCCCTGGCCGCGGCCCACCCCGACCGGGCGCCCTGGCTGGCCGACCTGGTGCACGAAGCGCTGAACACCGCGCGGGCGGGCGCCGCGGCGCTGGAGGAGACGGGCGGCTGGATGCGGCGCGCGGCCAAGGACGAGCGGCAGCTCGACGTGTTGTGCGGGTTCCTGCCGCTGCTGGTGACGGGGCGGCGGGACCGCGACCGGTTGCTGCTGCTGGTCGCCCGGCTGGAGCGGGACAGTGACGAACCGCTCGCCCCCCGGGCGGCCGCGCGGATGCGGGCGGTGCTGGAAGGAGAGGGACGACGATGACGCAAGACGGCCGGAACGGCGCGCGGCACGGTGACGGGCAGGTCCCGGGGCCGGGTGCGCCAGGGGGACACGGCCAGGGGCCCGGAGGGACGGTGGCGGGCCCGCTGGTGCGGGAGTACGAGTCGTCCGGCCGGTTCCGGCGGCCCGGTACGCAGGTGGCCGCGGTGCTCACGTACAACAACGGCGGCCACAGCGTGATCTGGCCGGACCGCCGCGAGGACGTGGACAAGCCGCTGTTCAGGGGGCCCTTCAAGGTGATGGAGGTGCGGGCCGGCTGGCATGTGACCCAGTTCCGCACCGCACTGCCCGCGGCCGGTGACGCGGAGTCCTTCCGCGTGGAGGTGGAGGTGCGCTGGCGCGTCGTGGACGCGTACGCGGCGGTCCGGGCCAACGTCTGGAACCTCGCCCAGTACTTCTCGCCGGTCCTGCTCAGGGAGCTGCGCGGAGTGACCAGGCGCTACCGCATCAGCGAGGCGGAACGCGCGGACCGGGCGGTGGAGGACGAACTGGCCGACCTGCGCCTCGGACGCGAACTCGGCCTGGAGACCGAGGTGTTCGTACGGATCGACCTGAGTGAACGCGGCATCAGCGCGGAGCGGCAGCGCACCGAGATCGACCACGAGGGCGACCTCGCGCGCCGGCAGCACGTGGAGGCACTGAAGAGGGAACGGCAGGAACAGGAATTGACCCGGATGAAGGCCGCCGAGCTCCAGGAGATGCTCAGCGGCGGCGACGACCGGCGGCTCGCGTACTTCATGGCCCGCGACTCCGCCCACGAGTGGGACATCCAGCAGGCGTTCCGCCAGGAACGCCGGGAGGAGCGGGCCCTGTCGATCGAGACGGTGTTCCGCTTCGTCGACGGCGGCCTGATCGAGCGCCACGACCTCAACGACCAGACCCTGGCCGCCATCGACTTCCTGCGGTCGACGACGAGCGGCGTGGTGGGGCGGGCGTCCGACCACCTCCTGGAACAGCCGCGGCGGCGCGCGCTGGAAGGCGGCGGACCCCGCGGCGAACAGGAGCGCGGAACGGACCGCGAACAGGGCCGGGACCGCGGGCGGCAGCGGATGGACTGGGCGCAGGAGCCGGATCCGGACTCGGAGCCGAAACGGGGCCGGGAACGGGAACCGGAACGGGACCGGGAACAGGAACGAGAACGGGACCGGGACCGTGATGCCGGACCTCGTTCCGATTCCGGCCGGGAGGCGGTGTACGACGGCGACCGTGAGCTCTATCGGGACGGCCAGGACGACGAGTCCGGTGACGGTGACGGATACGCCGCCCGCCGCGACGCCCCGCACGAGCGGGACGACCGCGGCCGCGTCTACGAGCCCGACCGCGTCCAGTCGGCCGCCGAACGCGAGGACTACGACACCGGCCGGCCCGGGGACTTCCACGACGACCCGTACGACGACCGGTACGGCAGCCGGTACGACGACCGGCACGACGACCACCGGGAATGCAGTCGCGACGACCGCCGCGACGACCGCCGCGACGACGACCGCGACGGCCCCGCACCGCGCCGCGGCCGTGGCGCGGGCCTGGATTGGGGAAAGTGATGACCACCAGCGCTCCGCCCGCACCCGCGCCTGTAGCCGATCCCGCACCCACCCCCGCCCGCATATCAGCCCCCGCCCCCGCCCCCGTCCCTCCGCCCACTTCCACCCGCGGCCCCGCCCCCTGCTCCTGCCCCACCCCCTGCCCATGCGTGACCGCCGCCGGCTCCGACTTCGTGGCCGAGCGCCTGCTGAAGGTCGTACGCGAAGAGATCAGCCGGGCCGACACCAAGGCGTCCGTCATGCTGACCGGTGCCACGGCGGCGCTGGTCCTGCTGTTCGGCCGTGAGGTGCGGTTCCCGGTGCTGCCCGCCGCCGGGACCGCCCTGCTGCTGGCCGGCACCGTGCTGTGGGCGCTGGGCATGGCCATGTTCGTGGCGGCGGTGCTGCCCCGTACCCGTACCTCGGCGGACGGGCAGCTGACCTTCTTCCCGCAGCTGACCCGCGGCGTCACCGCCGAGGCGCTGCTGCCCCAGGTGGCCCTCGCGGGCCGGGACACCGGGCAGTGGGCCGTCGAGCAGGCCTGTGCGCTCGGCCGCATCCTCGGGGCCAAGTACCGCTGGCTGCGCTGGGGAGTAGGCTGCCTGGCGGCCGGCGGCTGCTGCGCCCTGACCGGGGGGCTGTGGTGAACATGACGCATCGGACCGCACCGGCGGCCGCGCGGACCCGGCGCGGGGCGCGCCGCGCCGCCGTCGCCGCCCTCACCGCGCTCTGCGCGGCCGTGCCGCTCGGCCCGCCGCCCGCGTGGGCCGTCCCGACGCCGGCCGCACCGTCCGCGGGCCCCGCGCCCGTCGACTTCTCCGTCGTCGTGGACGCCTCGGCCAGCATCGGCGAGGAAGCGCTGGCCCGTGAGGCCGAAGCAGCCGCACTGATCGGCCAGGGTGAGATCTCCGACCGGTCCCGGGCCGGCGTCATCGGCTTCGGCAGCGCCGAGAAGGAGGGCCAGCAGCCCGTACGGGAAGTGTGCCCGCCCACCGTCGTCGACGCCGCCGGCCGGCAGCGCATCAGCGACTGCGCCCGCCGGCTCACCGACCGGGAAGGCAGCAGCCTGGGCCCCGGCACGGACTTCCCGGCCGCCCTGACCCAGGCCCTGACCCGGCTGCGCGAGAGCGGTACGCAGGACACGCCCAAGGTCGTCTTCCTGCTCACCGACGGCAAGCTGAACGTCGAGGACAGCCCCGCCTACGGAGCCGACCCCGACGCCCGCAGACAGGAGGGCGAGAAGCGGCTGCGCGAGGTCCTCGACCAGGCGCGCCGCGAACACGTGCAGATCTGGCCGCTGGGCTTCGGCAAGGGCATCGACCAGCAGGCCCTCCAGCAGATGGCCGACGGCGGCTACCGCAACGGCTGCGCCGACCTGCCCGGTTCCCGGCCCCGGCCGGAGGTCGTGGACGGCGCGGCGGACGTCGACAAGGCGCTCCAGAACGCGTTCGCCGCCGCCCGCTGCGCCCGCGTCGAGGAGGGCACCAGCGCCAAGCCGCCGGGCGACCTGACGGTGACCATCCCGCCCATCGCGACCGACGGTTCGATCACCGTCACCAAGCGCGACCCGCGGGTGACGGCCACGTACTACGACCCCAAGGGCCGCAAGGTGCCCCTGCAGGGCGACTTCGACGGCTCCCGCTTCGAGGTCAGCGGCCAGGACGGGCCGGTCGAGGCGCTGCGGGTCAAGGACCCGCTGCCCGGGACGTGGCGGGTGCGGCTGTCCGCGCCCGAGGGGCACCGGGACCAGCCCGCCACCGTACGGGCCATCTGGCAGGGCGTGCTGCGCTCCTCGGTCACCCTGGAGCCGTCCGCGCCCAGACCCGGTGAGGACGTCGTCGTACGGATGCGCCTCCAGACCCGGCGCGGTGTGGTGATCACCGACCCCGGACAGCTCGCCGGGGTACGGGCCGCCGCCCAGCTGTCCGGTGACGGCTTCGAGCCGGTGGACGTCCCGCTGCGCGACGACGGCGCGGGCCCCGACGACCGGGCGGGCGACGTCCTGTACGGGGGGAAGGTGACGGTGCCGAAGACGGCCACCGGCGCCCTGCGGCTGACCGGCGCGATCGCGGCGCCCGGCGTCACCGGCGACCGGCGGCCCTACGACACCCGGACGGTCCCGGGCACCGCGCCCGTGGCGGCCGGTGTGACGCTGGAGGGCCACGACGTGCACCCGGGCGGCACGGTCACCGGCAAGCTGGTCGCCCGCAACAACGACAGCCGCCCGCACACCCTGCGCCTCGGCCTGGCCGACCAGTCCTCGGCGGCGGCGCTGCGCATCAGCCCGGCCACCGTCACCGTCGCGCCCGGCTCCCAGGAGCCGGTGCCCTTCGCCGTGTCCTTCGGCACCGGCGCGCCCACGGGCGACACCGGCGGCCGGATCACCGTCACCGACCGGACCGACGGGGGCCGCGAGGTCGGCTCCGCCTTCCTGACCGTCACCGTCACTCCCGCGCCCACCTGGTGGGACCGGTGGTGGTGGGCGGTCATCGGGGGCGCGGGCCTGGTGCTCGCCGTCGCCGCCGTGATCGCCGTACGCGTCTGGTACGGCGGGGTGCGCAGCTCGTTGCAGGGGCTCGTCCTCGAACTGCGCCGCGGCGGGCGGCCCTTGGACGAACTGGAGGTGCGCGGTTCCCGTACGAAGAGGTTCTGGTTCGCGGTGGAGGACCCCACCTCGGACCGCCCCGGTCTTCAGGTCCGCAGCAAGCGCGCGGCGAGGACGTACCGGCTCCGGCGCAAGGGCGACGGGCTGCGGCTGCGGGGCCCGGACGGCAAGGAGCAGTCCGTGCCGCGCGGCGCGCCCGCCCGGCTCGGGAACGACCTGGAGCTGTTCGCCCGCGGCGGCAGCCGGCCGGGCCGGACACGTACGGGCCGGGGGCGCCGGCCGGGCACGGCAGCCGGCTCCCGCGCCACGGCCGGCCGGTTCGGCAGCTTCACCGGCCGGGGCGGCACCGGCGCGAACGGCGCCGGCGCGCGGGGCCGGCGCGGCGCCCCGGCCCACGGCACCGGCCGGCCGGCCGGGACGAGCGGCGCGGGCAGTCCGGGCGGCTCGGGCGGTTCCGGCGGGACGGGCGGGGCGTCCGGATATGACTCCGCGTTCTGAGGCGCCCGCGCCACGGCGCCATGGTCCGGGCGGCCGGCAGTCCGGACCACCGGCGGCACCACATCTCGCAGCACAGGCCGCCCCCGACGGGCGGACGAGGGGAGCGACGACATGAAGATCTACCAGCCCATGCTGTTCGTGGGGCTGGGCGGCACCGGCGCCCGGATCGGCGCCGAACTGGAGCGGAACCTGCGCCGCGAACTGTGCGGCCCGGACGGTACCGACCTGGTCGGCCGCGGCAAACAACGGGTTCCCTTCCAGCTGCCCGACTGCCTGCAGTTCGTCTACGCGGACTTCAGCGAGTCCGAACTGGACCGGCTGCCGCACCTGAGCGCCCGCGGCCCGCAGGCAGCGGCGTTCGCCCGTACGTCCCGGGCCGTGCACAACCTGCTGCCCACCTACGACAACTCACCCGAGATGACCCGGATGCTGCGCATCGCCCAGCACGAGGAGACCGCGGGCTGGCTGCCCCCGCGGGTCGACGAGCCCCGGGTCTCCCCGCTGCACACCGGCGCCGGGCAGCTGCCCACCGTCGGCCGGGCCGCGCTCTTCGCCACCCTGCGCAACGGACCGGACCAGGTGCTCGGCCCGCTGCGCGAGGCGATCGACGCGCTCAGCAAGTCGGCCGGCGACCTCCAGGAGCTGGGCGGCGGACAGATCCGCGGCTACGACGTGTTCGTGGCGTTCTCCGTCGCGGGCGGCACCGGCGCCGGCATCTTCTACGACTTCCTGCACCTGATCGGGCACGCCTTCCACTCGGTGAACCTGCCCGGCGCGAAGATCTACCCGCTGGTCGTGATGCCGTCGGCGTTCCCGCCGGAGTCCGGCGGCGGCCGGGAGGCCGAACTGAACGCCGCCCGCGCCCTGGTGGACCTCTCGCACCTGGTCGACGACCAGAACGCGGCCGACGCCGCCGCCGACCTCGGCGACGTGGAACAGCGCGGCTCGCTGAGCGTGAAGTACCCCGACATGGTGCCGGTCAGCCTGCGTACCTCCACCGTCCAGACCGCGTTCCTCTTCAGCCGCACCGCCGGGATGCGCCCCGACGACCTGCGCCGCTCCATCACCGCCATGGTCACGTCCCTGATCGGCACCGACCTGGGGGAGGAGAACGCCCGCGGGCGCGCCGACGACGCGTACCAGTCCTTCGCCGCGAGCTTCGTCAACCGCGGCGCCAGCCGGTCGGCGGCCGCCGCCACCGGTATCGGCCTCCAGGGCATGTCCACCAGCCTCGCGGCCTCCATGACCGTACCCGTCGACGAACTCGCCGAGATCGTCGCCGCCCGGATGCTGGCCTGCGCCGTACGGGGCCTGCTGGACCGGGCCCGGCAGGGCGGCGAGGACCACCGTGCCCTCGTCGTCGAGGCGTTCAAGGGCTCCGGCATCGAGGACGTGTGGGTCCGCGAGGCGCGGCCCGTGAAGGCACCCGACCAGGTGCCCAAGGGCGTCCGGGCCATCAGCGAGGAACTGAACAACCGGCGTGCCAACATGGAGAGCCAGCTCCGCCTGCTCGGCAAGGACCTCTCGCGCCGGCTGGCGGAGAGCGCGGAGCGCTTCAACCCGCGCCGTGCGCTGCTGCACCTGCTCAAGGAGCACGACCCGTTCCGCCTGGAGCGGGTGTTCACCGGCAATCCGGGCGACAGCGACCGGGTGGCCCAGGCGGGCTTCTCCGGGATGCTCGACAACCGGCGCAACCACCCCGAGTGCCCGCCGGGGGTGGAGACCAACCCGCCGGAAGTGCCGCGCATCGGCCGCCGGATGGGCGGCGTGGTGCCCGCGCGCTGGGGCGACCCCGAGGTGGACGCCGCCATCCAGGAGCAGAACGCCTGGTACCGCTGGGCGGCCAACCGGACCTGGCACGAGCGGTGGAAGGCGCAGGAGTCCCGCTGGCGGCCGATCGCCGACCGTACGCTGAAGGAACTCGCCGCGCTGGTACGGGCGTTCCGCGACCACGAGGAGGGGGAGAACGGCCAGTTCCGCGAGCGGCGCCGCGAGCTGTACCGCGAGGACCGTACGGGCGTGTCGTACCTGCTCCCGCCGCAGAACTCCCTCGACGCCTTCTACGACGACGTCCTGACCCGCCTGCTCCAGCGCGAAGGCATGCCGGACAACCAGGACGAGGCCGCGCTGCTCGCCCGGATCGTCGAACCGCGGCACTGGGAGCGTGCCCTGGAGGCCGTCCAGCGCTCGCCGCGCGCCGCCGTCAAGGAGGTCAAGCAGGTCCTGGAGGGCCGGATCAAGAAGCTGTTCGGGGAGGCCGGTGTCCACCACGAGCGGCCGCTGCTGCCGTCCCTCGGCGACCTCCTCGCGGCGGCGTCCGGGGACGAGGAGGCCGCTGACGCGGTCGACGAGAAGTGGCTGGAGCAGTTCCGTTCGCAGCTCGCCGGGCTGCTGCCGGCCGGCTTCACCCCGGACGGCACCGGCAAGCTCAAGACCCTCATCGTCCGCCCGCAGACCAAGGCCAAGGGCAGCGTGGACCGCTTCCTGGAGCAGTCGCTGCTGCTGCCGCGCGACGAGAACCGGCTGCCGCCGGAGTTCCGGGCCGTGGTCACCGAGTCGATCACGGTCGTGCTGTTCCGCAGCGAGATGAGCCTGACCGACATCTCCGAGGTGCGGCAGGTACTGCGCCTATGGGGCCGGGCCAGGGACCGGGAGGGCCGCGAGGACCACCTCCAGTGGCGCCAGCGCACCGGCTACCGCGACTCCTGGCTGGCCAGCACGGAGAGCGACCGGCAGCGGGTGCTGCAACGGATGCTGAGCGCCATGTGGAACGGGCGCGTCGAGGTCACCGGCGACCCGCTCTCCCCGGAGAGCGTCTGCTTCCGGCTGCGCGGCGGCGACTCGGCCACCATGACCCTCGCCCTCCAGCCGTACGACCGGGACGTCTCCAGCTGGTCCGACCTGCTGCGGGCGTACGAGCGCTGGGCGCTGCTGGACGCCGGTTCGGCGGTCAAGGACTTCTGCTCGGTGCTGATGGAGGCCCTGCCGGAGGACCTGAGCACCACACCGAGGGAACCGCACCCGCTGTTCTGGACCTTCCTGCGCCGGGTCGCCCCGGCCGAGGGCAGACGGCTCCGGCAGCGCGCCCACGACCTGAACGAGGACGAGCAGGACTGGATCGAGCCGCTGCTCCACTTCTGGACCACCACCCTGGACGGCGCCCTCGACCTGCGCTTCCCCAGGAGCCTGCGCGCCAACCGGCCCTCGCTGCGCGCCCTGGCCCAGGCGCAGCAGGCGCGGGAGACCGGCGCCTCCCCGGCCCCGCTGCACCAGGCCAACGGGCACGGAACGGGTGCGGAAGCACGTACGCGGCACACCGAGCCGTACGAGCCGGACCGGCCCGCACGAGAACGGTACGAACGGGACCGGAACGGTGCGGACGGGCAGGAACGGGACCGGTACGAGCGGGACCGGAACGATCCGGGCGGACAGGAGCGGGACCGCTTCGAGCGGGACCGGAACGGAACCGAGCGGCGCGCCCCGCGCCCACGCGACCCGGACCCGTACGAGCCGCTGTCCCGCCACTCCAAGGACCCGTACGAGCCGCAGGCCAAGCCCGGCGACGGCCGCGCGGCGGGCGACGACGGGCGCGACCTGTGGGCCGACCCGTGGGACGAGGAGCCGAGGGAGGAGGACCTGCTGTGAGCGCCCGCATCGCCGCACCGGTCGTCACCCTCGACCTGCGGGGCGGCCACGCCGGCCTGGACGGCGCGGACGGGCTGCACCGCGCCGTCCGCACCGCGCTGGGCGGAGCCCCCGCCCAGGAGGCCGAGCGCTTCCTGCTCGTGGACACCGCCACCGGCCTCGCCCGCCACCAGCGCGTCTACGAACAGGTCCTGGCCTACGGCACCGGCCGCGCGCTGTGCGTCGCGGTCGGCGCCCCGCCCGCGGAACCGGGGGACGGCATCGCGGTGCCGCCCGCACCGACCCCCTGGGCCCTGGACCGGCCCTCGCCGCTGCGCCCGCCCGCCGTCGGCGTGCTGTGGATCCTCGACCCGCACTGCGGCACGGTGGCCGCCCCCGCCCCGGACGAGGACGAGGGCGCGCTGCGCCCGCTGCTCGACATCCTCGCCACCCCCGCGGTGTTCGACGCCGTGCTGCACGCGGTGTCGGAGATCCCCGACGGCGTGGCCGTGCCCGCCCTGCGCGTCCTGGAGCACGACCTGTCGCCCACCGCCCGCGACCGGGTCCGGCGGCAGGCGCTGGCCGGCCTCGTCGGCCAGGACGACCCCGGCGGCCGGGTCTCGGTCACCGACCCGGAGGCGGGCGGGGTGCCCGCCGTACTGGCGCCGCTGGTCGGCGCCGGCACGGCCAGGCCCGTGGAGAGCGAGGACTGGCGGCGGCCGGGCGGCGAGGCCGACGAGCGCCACCGCGCCTGCGAGACGGCGCTGCTGGACGCCGAGGACGCGTACGAACGGCAGCGTGGCGCGGGCGGCCTGCTGCGCGGGGCCGAGGGCCTGGACCTCGCCGAGAGCCTGGAAGCGGCCGCGGCGGAACTGGCCGCGTACCGCGAGACCGTCGCCGAGACCCTCCGCGACGGGGACGGCGTCGGACTCCCCCCGGAACAGCGCCGACGGCTCCACGAACGCGGCATCGACCTGCCCCGCGTACCGGAGGCCGACCGCGAACGGATCGGCCCCGGCCTGCGCGGCTACACCCAGCAGCTGCTGACGCAGCGGCTGCCGCTGCGCTCGACGGCGGCCCGGCTCGGCGCGGTCGCCGACCTGGCCACCCCGGCCGGCAGCGCGGCCCGCCTCGGCCGTCTCGACGAAGTGTGCCCGCCCGGCCTGCCGCGGCAGCTGGCCGGGCCCCGCCCGTTCGAGGTGCGCGGCGCGGCCGTCACCGAACTGGCCGGCGGCTTCGCGGTCGCCGCGGCGGCCGGACTGTGGCCGGGCCCCGGCTGGGCACTGGGGCCCCTGACGGCGTCGGCCGCCGCCGGGCTGACCGCGCTCGCCCTGGCCCGCCGCCCCGGACGCACCGGGGACGGCCGCCTCGACGGCGGCGGCCGGTCGGGCGCCCTGGCGCAGTGGTGCGCCGGACTGCTCGGCGCGGGCGCCGGCATCGCGCTGGGCCACGCGCTCGCGGTGCCCGCCTGGCTAGGGCTGAGCACCCTGCTGCTGGCGCTGATCGTGCTGCCGCTGCTCGCGGTACGCCGCTGGACCGAGGCCCTGGACACCTGGTGGGCGGCGGGCGGCGGCGCCGGGGGCCGGGACGCGCTGCGCGCCCTCGACGGACTGCTGACCGATGCCGTCAACCACGACTGGCTGCTGGCGGACGCCCGCCTGTACTGCGCCGACGGCGCGCGGGCGGTCGCCGGGATGATCCGCCGGGCCGCAGCCGCCGCGGAGGGCCGGGAACCCGTACCGGTGACGGCGGGACGCGACGGCGGCACGGCGGCCGGCGCCCGGGACGCGGGCCCGCCGGCCGCCGGCCTGCCGGACGACGACTGGTTCGGCCCGTCGTACGGCCAGGACGCCGCGCCCCGCGCCGCGTACGACTCCTTCGAGAGCGCCGACCCCCGCTACGACGACGCCACGGCCCAGAGCTGGGACGACTGGGACGACTGGGACGGGGAACCGGAACCGGACGGCGGACCGGCCACCGGCCGCGACACCCCCTGGCGGGATCCGCTCGCCGACACGATGCCGCCGCCCCGGCCACCGGGCGACGACACCCCGGCCGCCACCCCCGCCGCGCCGCCGCCCGACGACGTTTCCGTCCCCTGGCTGGAGCGCGAGGCGGGCGACGGCGGGCCCGAACTGGTCGCCACTCTCGTCGGCGACCTCGCCGACGGTATCGCCGACCTCCTCGACCCGTACTGGGGCGCCATCGAACGCGACCCCGGCGCGGCCACCGCGCTGCCCCTCGACCGCGAGGTGCGGGCACTGATCGACGACGAGACCGCCCGGCTGGCCCGGGACGGCGTCGCCGCCGCCCCGGCGTTCGCGCGCGATCCCGCGGCCCGGCCGGACCCGGCCGTCCTGCTCGGCCTGGCACCCGACCGGGTCACCCGGATCCTGCGCGAACACGGCGACGGCACCGGCACGGTGCCGCTGTGCGCGGCCGAACACCGCCGGCTGCTCTCCCGCGACCGGCACGCCGGACGCGGGGTGCGCTTCGCCCCCGACGTGGCACGGCGCGGCGAGGACCCGCTGTCCGACGACGGGCCGGGGCCGGGCGCCGAGGACATGGTGTGGACCCCGGCCGGCCGGTACGCGGGCGTCTTCCGGCTGCTGCCGCTGCGCACCGGATCGGTACGCACGGTCCGGCTGCGCGGCGGCAGCGGCACCACCGGGCCGGAACTGCCGGCGAACGCGAACGAATGAGGGGACGTCATGGACGAGTGGGCGGACCGGCAGGACCGGGTACGGACGCCTGACCGCGCGGTACGGATGCCGGGCCGCGCGCCGCACGACGGCGCCGCGCCCGCGGACGGGACGGCCGCCGCGGGCAACGGCGGCCGCCCGGCCCGCGGCCGCGCGGAACTGGCCTTCTTCACGGACGAGGGCGCGCCCGCCCGGCTGTCGGCGGCCTACTGGGGCGACCTGCCGCCCGGGCAGCAGCGGCACGGGCTGCGCGCCAGGCCGGTGACGCTGGGCGAGGACTGGCGGGTGCTGCAGTACCGCCTGACGCACACCGCGCGCGGTGACCACCGGGCCCGCGACCGGCTGGAGGCGGAGGTGGGCGTCGGACTCGCCGTGCGCCGGGCGTTCGGCGACGCCCCGTACCACCAGCTCTTCGCCCGGTTCGGCGGCTACCACCTGGACGTACGGGAGCCGTTCGTGTTCTACGAACCCGCGCGCGGCCGCCCGCTGTCGGCGCTCGCGGGCCGGGCCACGGTCAAGGAGCAGGAGCGCATCCGCAGCGAACTGGTGCTGGCCGTACGGCTGCTGGAGGCCATCGGCGTCGTGCACCGCGGCCTCACCCCGTACTCCGTACGGTGGGACGGCCGGCACGTCCGGCTGCCCGAGCCGTGCCTCGCCACCCGAGCCGGCCACCCCCGCGAGGCGCTGGGCGAGGCGCCCTGGGCCTCCCCGGAGCAGCGCGCCGGGCACGGCACCGCGGATCCGCGCGACGACCTGTGGAGCGTGGCCCAAGTGATGTACCACCTGGTCACCGGCCGCGAAGGGGAGCCGGACGGGCCGCCGCGCGACCTGGCGCGGCTGCCCGCGCTCGGCGTGCTGTCCACCGCGTACGCGCCCAGGGCGGCGGAGCGCGGCCACCCCGTCGAGGTGCTGCGGATGCTCAACCGGCAGGACCCGCTCCAGGGACGCCCCCTCCCGGCCGACCCCCTGGAGCCCGGACGCCGCGCCTTCGACGAGGAACTGGCGTGCAAGAGAGCGGCGTTGGGCCTGGACGACGGCCCGGAGGCGGAGGCCGGGCCCGGCCGGGTGCCGGGCCGCGGGCTGCGCGCCCTGTTCGGCGCCGGCCGCACGGGCACGGGAGGGCGCCGGTGAGCACCTACACGACGCCGCCCGGCCCCCGGCGGCCGGTGGTGTGCCCGTACTGCCTCGACCCGATCAGCTTCGACGAGGACCGGCTGTACGTACGCGACGAGACCAGCAGCTTCGTCCGGCTCGACCTGTCGGGCGAGCACAACCCGCTGCGCCGCCAGGACGCCCTGCGCGCGGCGTTCCAGGTGTGCGGCAACACGGCGGGCATGCCCGAGCACTACCTGCCCGCCCCCTACCTCACCAACGGCGAACCGCTGACCGTGGCCCTGGTCGGCAGCTCCCGCGCCGGCAAGACCCACCTGCTCGCCTCGATGATCGGCGAGGTGGAGCGCGGCGCGCTGGACGCCCACGGCCTCAAGGCCACCCCGCTGCACACCGACTCGCACCGCGCCTACCTCAACGAGCGGGTGCTGCGGCTGCGGGCCGGCGAGATGCTGGCGCACACCGAGCAGACGGACTTCGCGGAGTTCGCCGACGGACTGCTGGTCAGCCGGGGCGGTACGACCCGGCCCGTGGTCTTCTTCGACCTGTCGGGCGAGGATCTGGAACGTACCGGCCGGGTGACCCGGTTCCTGGCCGCCGTCAACGCGTTCCTCTTCGTCGTCGACCCGCTGCGCGCGCTGCCGCTGCCGTACCTGGACGCCGTACGCGAGCGCACCAAGCAGCGCGCCGACGACCTCGGCGACCGCTCGTTCGGCACCGTGCTGGACCGGGTGCCCCGCGACGGGCCGTACGTGGACGCGGCGGCCGCGGTCGTCGTGGGCAAGAGCGACCTGATCCGCTTCGAGCCGGCCGTGGCGCGCTGGCTGACCGCGCCCGAGAGCGCCCGGCCCACGGCGCGGGCGCTGCGCGACGAGAGCCGCGACGTGTACGCCTTCCTGCGCCACCACGGCGGGCCCGCGTGGCTCAAGCCGTTCAGCGACTGCGCGCGGTGCACCCTGCACTTCGCGTCGGCCACCGGCGGCCAGGAGGACGCGGGCGGCTTTCCCCAGGGCGTACGGCCGAGGCGGGTGCTCTCCCCGCTGCTGTCGGTCTTCGCGATGTGCGGGCTCCTGCCGGGAGCCGACCCCCAGGAGGTGGGACTGTGAGCGGGACCGACGCGCCGGTGCACCAGATCGTCTTCCGCTGGGACGCGGACCTCGCCGTCGGCGGCGCGGGCGTGGGCCCGGTCGCCTGGTCGGGCAACCGGGCCGGGCTGGAGCCCATCTACCGCAAGGTCGCCTCGCTGCTGAGCGTGCCCGGCGACAAGGCGCGCGAGAACCTGGCCCGGGTGGAACTGCGGGGGGAGCCGGGGCACGAGAGTTCGGTGCTGCTGATCCGCCGCATCCCCGACCAGGACCGCGGCGGCCGCCCCAGCACCACCTCCCACGCGCTGCTGGGCAGCGCGTCCGTGCTGACGCCCGCCCGCTGCCTGGGCCTGCACGCCTGGCGCTGGGACGGCAGCGACATCAACCTGCGGGAGGCCGAGGGCCGGTCCCTGGAGTGCGTACCGGCCCAGGTGCTGCGGGCGGCCACCGAGCCCGAGGCGCCGGCCCTCACCGAACGGGCCGGACTGTTCGCCGGCGAACTGACCGCGGTGCTCACCGAGCGCCTGCGCGCACCGCGCCGGCGCCTCTCCGTCCTCGACCACACGGACGGCGACGGCCCGGTGCACGTCCTGTGGGCGCTGTGGAACCTGGCCGGACGCGCACTGCCCGGCTGGTCCTTCGCCACCCACGACACCCGCGACGCCCGGCCGTTCCGCTACGTCTTCGTACCGGAGTGGCCCGTGTCGGCCACCCGCGACCAGCAGCTGACCCGCCTGGACCCGGCGCGCCCGGGCCGCGGCGGGGACGGCCGGGACGGCCGGGTGCCGGACCACGGCGACCAGGCAGGGGAGGCCGCCGCGCGGCTGGCCGAGCACTACCTTGAGATCCGCCACGACCCCGGCGCGCTGCGCGGGACGCGCGACGCGCTGGCCGAACGGCACGTCTTCGAGGAGGAACGCCTCGACGAACGGGTGCGCCTGGTGCACGAGGCGCTGAAGTGGCTCAGCCACGCCGGGAGCCACCGCCGCACCCGCACGGACCGGGCCACCGAGCCCCGCGAGCCGCGGTACGACCGGTCCAGGACGGAGCGGTACGACACGGCGTACGAGGGCCGGGCGTACGAGGACCGGAGCTACGAGGACCGGGCCGACGACGGCCGGACGTACGAGAGCCGGGCACACGACGACCGGCCGTACGAGAACCAGCCGCACGACGACCGGTCCTACGAGAACCAGCCGCACGGCGACCGGTTCTACGAGAACCAGCCGCACGACACCGCGGTCTTCGACCACATGCGGCAGGACCAGGAGCGGTCGGCCGTACGGGCCGGTACGGGACTCGTCCGCGAGGTGACCGCCGGCGAGCTGCGCCGGGCACTGCACCACAAGGACGCCGGGGACTACCTGGACGCCGGCGCGGACCGGGTCCTCCTGGAAGTCCTGGAAGGCGGCCTGCCCGCCGAACAGGCCGACCGGGTCGCCGAGACGCTCGTCCTGCGCGCTCCGCACCGCTCCGCCGCCGACGCCCAGGAGGTCTGCGAACGGCTCCTGCGCGCACACCTGTTCCTCGGCCCGTACGGCGAAGACCGCGACGAGGACCCGGTCTCCGGGCCGGACGGCCGCCGGAGGGTCGCGGCGGCCGTGCACCTGTACAACGAGCTGGTGCGTCCGTACGGCGAACGGGGCGGCACCCCCGGTCTGTTGCGGCACGTCCTGCCGGACCTGTGGCACGGCCACCAGGGACGGGGCCGCGCGATGCTGCGGCAGCTGATCGCCGACGGCCGGTCCACCGGCTTCGGGGACCAGGGCTGGCGCGCCCTGTTCGAGGCCGCGACCCACCCGGCGACGACGGCGACGGCGGTGCGGGAGGAACCACCGCCCGGCCGCACCACCGGCCGCTTCCGGCTCACCGGCCGCCGCTTCCGCGACCCCCGCTCCCGCGACCGGCAGTCCGGCGACAGCCGCCCTCCGGACGACGTGTACGGCCGCGCGGAGGACGCGGCCGGCAAACTCTGGGTCACCGCGCTGCTCGCGCTGATAGCCGTCGCGGTGATCCTGATCGCGGTCATCCTCGTGGCGGGCTCCTAGCGGGCGCGCGGCCGGGCAGCCCCGGAAACCCCGTGTCGCGGTCCCTCCGGAGTCCTCCGCCGCGGGCCCCGAACGGCGAAGATGGTGGGCATGGGATTCCACGTCGACTCCGAGGCCGGGCGGCTGCGCCGCGTCATCCTGCACCGCCCCGATCTGGAGCTGAAGCGACTCACGCCGACCAACAAGGACGCTCTGCTCTTCGACGACGTGCTGTGGGTGCGCCGGGCGCGCGCCGAGCACGACGCCTTCGCGGACATCCTGCGGGACCGGGGTGTCGAGGTGCACCTGTTCGCAGACCTGCTGGCGGAGACCCTCCAGCTCCCCGAGGCCCGCGCGCTCGTACTGGACCGGGTCTTCCACGAGAAGGAGTACGGGCCGCTGGCCACCGACCACCTGCGGGCCGTCTTCGACTCGATGGCCGTGCCCGAACTGGTGGAGGCGCTGATCGGCGGGATGACCAAGCGGGAGTACCTGGCGGCGCACCCGGAGCCGACCTCGGTCCGCTTCCACGTGATGGACCTCGACGACTTCGTCCTGCGCCCGCTGCCCAACCACCTGTTCACCCGCGACACCTCGGCGTGGGTCTACGACGGGGTGTCCATCAACGCCATGCGCTGGCCGGCCCGGCAGCGCGAGACCGTGCACTACGAGGCGATCTACCGGCACCACAAGCTGTTCCGCGGCGGCGGCTTCAACGTCTGGTCGGAGGGGCAGGCGGCCTATCCGTCGACCATCGAGGGCGGTGACGTGCTGGTGCTCGGCAACGGCGCCGTACTGATCGGGATGAGTGAGCGGACCACTCCGCAGGCGGTGGAGATGCTGGCGCGCGGCCTGTTCGCGGCCGGGTCGGCCCGGACGATCGTGGCGCTGGACATGCCCAAGCGGCGGGCCTTCATGCACCTGGACACGGTCATGACGATGGTGGACGGCGGAACGTTCACGCAGTACGCGGGGCTGGGGATGCTGCGCTCGTACACCATCGAGCCGGGCGCCGGTGACGAGGAGCTGAAGGTCACCGACCACCCGCCGGAGCACATGCACCGGGCCATGGCGGCCGCGCTGGGCCTGGACGACATCCGGGTGCTGACCGCGACGCAGGACGTGCACGCGGCCGAGCGCGAGCAGTGGGACGACGGGTGCAACGTGCTCGCCGTCGAGCCGGGCGTGGTGGTGGCCTACGAGCGCAACGTCACCACCAACACCTTCCTGCGCAAGCGCGGCATCGAGGTCATTACCATTCCGGGCAGCGAGCTGGGGCGCGGCCGGGGCGGGCCGCGCTGCATGAGCTGCCCGGTGGAGCGCGATCCGGTGTAGGGCGGGAGCCGCGGCCGGGTAGGAAGGGAAGGGTGCGGCGCGGGAGGTCCGCCTGAATAGAGATACGTCTGATCGTATACACTTCCAGTGTTCTGACAGCCGCGACTAGGAGCCCACCATGGCGACAGACCTCAAGGGCCGCCACTTCCTCAAGGAGCTGGACTTCAGCGCCGAGGAGTTCCACGGCCTCGTCGACCTGGCGGCCGAGCTGAAGGCCGCCAAGCGTGCGGGCGAGGAGGTCGCGCGCCTGCGGGGCCGCAACATCGCCCTGATCTTCGAGAAGACCTCCACCCGCACCCGCTGCGCCTTCGAGGTCGCCGCCGCGGACCAGGGCGCCTCCACCACCTACCTCGACCCGGCAGGGTCGCAGATGGGGCACAAGGAATCGGTCAGGGACACCGCCCGGGTCCTCGGCCGGATGTTCGACGCCATCGAGTACCGGGGCAGCTCCCAGGCCGTCGTCGAGGAACTGGCCGCGCACGCCGGCGTGCCGGTCCTCAACGGCCTGACCGACGCGTGGCACCCCACCCAGATGCTCGCCGACGTGCTCACGGTCAAGGAGCACGCGCCCGGCCGCCCGCTGACGGAGATCGCGCTCGCCTACCTGGGCGACGCCCGCTACAACATGGGCAACTCCTACCTGATCACCGGCGCGCTGCTCGGCATGGACGTACGGATCGTCGCGCCCGAGGGGCTGTGGCCGGACGAGGAGGTCGTCACCCGGGCCAAGGAGCTGGCCGCGCACAGCGGCGCCCGCGTCACGATCACCGCTGACGTGGCCGAGGGGGTGCGCGGCGCGGACTTCGTCGCGACCGACGTATGGGTCTCCATGGGGGAGCCCAAGGAGGTCTGGGACGAGCGGATCGCGCTGCTCGGCGGCTACGCCGTCACGATGGACGTGCTGCGCGCCACCGGCAATCCGGACGTGAAGTTCCTGCACTGCCTGCCCGCCTTCCACGACCTGGGCACCGCCGTGGGGCGCGAGATCCACGAGCGGCACGGCCTGACCTCCCTGGAGGTCACCGACGAGGTCTTCGAGTCCGCGCACTCCGTCGTCTTCGACGAGGCGGAGAACCGGCTGCACACGATCAAGGCGGTCCTGGTCGCCACCCTGGCCTGAGCGGGCCGCTGTCCCGCCCGCGCGGCCCGGCGCCGCGCGGGCCCGGTCCCGTACGTCCGTATTGCATGGCTATACGGCCTCATGGGCGATCATGCAGGGGTACGGGCTACCATCGAACGGGAGCGCGGGTTCGGGCCTGCAGATCCCGCCCCGTTCCCCGCGCGGCCCATGCGCCGCACCCGCATCCCCGCGCCAGACCCACGCACCACGCACCACGCACCACGCACCACGCACCACCAGAGATGAGAACCACCCCCATGCCTTCGTCAGGTCCGTCCGGACTGCGCATCAAGTCCCCCGACGTCCTCGTCGCCGAATCCGGCGCGGATCTCGAAGGCCACGGCCTCAAGCGCACCATGGGGCTCTTCCAGCTCGTGTGCTTCGGCATCGGCGCCATCGTCGGCACCGGCATCTTCGTCGGCCTGTCCGACACCGTCGCCCAGTCCGGCCCCGCCGTCCTCGTCTCCTTCGTGCTCGCCGCCGTCACCTGCGTCTTCACCGCCTTCTCCTTCGCGGAGCTGGGCGGCGCCATTCCGGTGTCCGGCAGCTCCTACTCCTACGCGTACGCCACGCTCGGCGAACGCACCGCCTTCCTCGTCGGCTGGTGCCTGCTGCTGGAGTACGGCGTCTCCGTCTCGGCGGTCGCGGTCGGCTGGGGGCAGTACCTGAACGAGCTGCTGAACAGCCTCGTCGGGTGGCAGCTGCCCGCCGCCCTGTCCAGCCCGCCCGGCGACGGCGGCATCGTCAACGTCCCGGCCGTCGTGGTGATGCTGCTCGCAGCGGTGCTGCTGGTGCGCGGCATCCGGGAGAGCGCCCGCGCGACCGCCGCGATGGCCGTGCTGAAGCTGGGCATCCTGGTCCTGTTCTGCGCGATCGCCTTCACCGCCTTCCAGGACGGCAACCTCACGCCGTTCGCCCCGGAGGGCATCGCCGGCATCACCTCCGGCGCCTCGGTCGCCTTCTTCTCGTACATCGGCTTCGACGCGATCACCACGGCGGGCGAAGAGGTGAGGAACCCGCGCCGGAACATCCCCACCGCAATCATGATCTGCATCGGTCTGGTCACCGTCCTGTACTGCGTGGTCGCGCTCTCCGCCATCGGCGCGCTCTCCGCCGGCGAGGTGGGCGACAAGCCCGCGGCGCTCTCGCTCGTCGTCAACCAGGTCACCGGCTCCGCCGTCGGCGGCGGGGTCATCGCCTTCGGCGCGGTCGTCGCCATCGCCTCCGTCGTCCTGGCCGTCATGTACGGGCAGACCCGCATCCTGATGGCGATGTCCCGCGACGGGCTCGTCCCGCGGGTCTTCGAACGCATCTCGCCGAAGACCGCCACCCCGGTGGCGGGCACCTGGATCGTCGCCGTGCTCTTCGCGGTGCCCGCCGCGGTGGTCCCGCTGGACGTCGTGATGAACCTGACCACCATCGGCACGCTCGCCGTGATGGCCGTCGTCAACGTCAGCGTCATGGTGCTGCGCCGCACCCGCCCCGGCCTGCCGCGCCGCTTCCGGGTGCCGCTCTTCCCGCTCAGCCCGGTCCTCGGCATCGCCTTCTGCGCCTACCTGATCTACGGCACGGGCCCGGCGACCTGGCTCCAGTTCGCCGCCTTCCTGGTGGTCGGCGCCCTGGTCTACGCGCTGTACGGACGCCGGCACTCCCGGCTGGGCCAGGGCGGTACGGGAGGTACGGAACCGGCGGGCGACGGGAGCGACGACGCCCGGCCGGTCCCAGCGGGCCCCGGGGGCACGCTCAGCTGACGGGGGCGCCGAACCACCGCGGCACCTGGGCCAGCAGCTCCTGCTGGTCCTCGCCGGCCCACGCGACATGCCCGTCCGGCCGCAGCAGCACCGCGGGCACGTCCAGTTCCTCGCTGACGTCGACGACGTGGTCGATCCGGTCCTCCCAGCCCGGCACCGAGAGCCGGCCGGTCTGGTCCAGCAGCAGCCCGCGGCCGCCGTGCATCAGTTCGTAGAGGCGGCCCCGCTTCAGCTGCACGTCCCGCAGCCGGCGGCCGAGCAGTTCGTGGCCCGCGCCGAAGTCGTACCGGACCCCGACCGCGGTGATCTTCTCGATCAGGTACCGGTTGACCTCCTCGAAGTCCATCAGCTCCGCCACCAGCCGGCGCACCGACTGCGGCCCCGGCTCGGTGGACATCAGCAGCATCTGCGCGCGGGTGTTGTCCAGTACGTCGGCGGCCACCGGGTGCCGCTCGGCCTCGTAGCTGTCCAGCAGCCCCTCCGGCGCCCAGCCGTTGACCGCGGCGGCCAGCTTCCAGCCCAGGTTGAACGCGTCCTGCACGCCGAGGTTGAGCCCCTGCCCGCCGGTCGGCGGGTGGATGTGCGCCGCGTCGCCGGCCAGCAGTACCCGGCCGGCCCGGTAGCGCTCGGCATGCCGGGTGGCGTCACCGAACCGGGACAGCCAGCGCGGTGAGTGCACGCCGAAGTCGGTGCCCGCGACGGCCCGCAGCTGCTGCTGGAACTCCTCGAACGCCGGCGGCACCGAACGGTCCTCGGTCACCCCCGCGGCGGGTACGACGACGCGGTACCACCCGTCCCCGAGGTGCCCGGCGCCGAACCGCTTCTGGGTCCTGCGCACTTCGGTCATCACCTCGGTCAGCGTCTCCTGCGACGCGGTCAGCCGCATCTCGCCCAGCAGCGTCTCCACCCTGGTGGGCTCGCCGGGGAAGCCGATGCCCAGCAGCTTGCGCACCGTGCTGCGGCCGCCGTCGCAGCCGACGAGGTAGCGCGAGCGCAGGTGCGTACGGTCCGCCAGCTCGACGGTCACCCCGTCCTCGTCCTGGCTCAGCCCGGCCACCTCACAGCCGCGCCGGAGCTCGACGCCCAGTTCGGCGGCGCGCTCGGTCAGCAGGCGCTCGGTGACCGGCTGCGGGATGCCGAGGACGTACCCGTGCGCGGTGTCCATCCGGTCCGGCCACGCCTTGCTGATCCCGGCGAAGAAACCGCCGACCTCGTACCGCGTGCCGTGCGCGAGGAAACGGTCCAGCAGACCGCGCTGGTCCATCACCTCGATGCTGCGCACGTGCAGACCGAGCGCGCGGACCACCTCCGTCGGCTCCGGCTGCTTCTCCAGTACGGCCACCCGCACCCCGGCCAGCCGCAGCTCGCACGCCAGCATCAGCCCCGTGGGCCCGCCGCCGACAACGATCACGTCGAACATCAACAACCACCGTCTCCGCAGATTCTCCAGCTCAGGACGGTGATTGTGCGGCACGAGGGGGGCCTTGCGGCAAGGCCCCCGGTGCGATATATGTTAGTAGTGGCAAGGAGTGGGTTCTCCTCCTGCCCTTTCTTTTTGCCCGCGTGGGCGTCTTCCTCCACCACGCAGGGACCGTCCCGTGCCCCGGTTCGTCTCGTGCACCCCCTGCCGGCCGACAGCGACCTCTGCCTGCCGGCGGCGCCGACGCCCCCGTGCCGGTATCGCGCACTCGTGACGACGGTCACGCAACGGTGATAGCTTCGAAGCGCGCTTGCGTGACCGCACCAGCCGTCCGGCTGAAGGGGGCAGTAGCCCGATGAGCCCGTTCACAGGTTCCGCCCGTACCACCGACGCATGGCAGCACATCCGCGTGACCAGGGAAGACGGCATCGTCACCGTCACCCTCGCGCGCCCGGACAAGCTCAACGCGCTGACCTTCGAGGCGTATGCCGACCTGCGGGACCTGCTCGCCGAGTTGTCCAGGGAACGGTCGGCGCGCGCCCTGGTCCTCGGCGGCGAAGGCCGCGGCTTCTGCTCCGGCGGTGACGTCGAGGAGATCATCGGCGCCACGCTCGCCCTGGACACTGCGCAGCTGCTGGACTTCAACCGGATGACCGGCCAGGTCGTACGGGCCGTACGGGACTGCCCGTTCCCCGTGATCGCCGCGGTGCACGGCGTCGCGGCCGGGGCCGGCGCCGTCCTCGCCCTGGCCGCCGACTTCCGCGTCGCCGACCCCTCGGCCCGCTTCGCCTTCCTCTTCACCAAGGTCGGCCTCTCCGGCGGCGACATGGGCGCCGCCTACCTGCTGCCGCGCGTGGTCGGCCTCGGCCACGCCACCCGGCTGCTGATGCTCGGCGAACCGGTCCGCGCACCGGAGGCCGAACGCATCGGCCTGCTCAGCGAGCTGACCGAGGAAGGCCGCGCGGACGCCGCGTCCCACACCCTCGCCCGGCGGCTCGCCGACGGGCCCGCGCTCGCCCACGCCCAGACCAAGGCGCTGCTCACCGCCGAACTGGACATGCCGCTCGGCGCCGCCGTCGAGATGGACGCCGCCACCCAGGCCCTGCTGATGAACAGCGCCGACTACGCAGAGTTCCACGCCGCCTTCACCGAGAAGCGGCCCCCCAAGTGGCAGGGGAAGTAAGGGTGGGCGCCCGCGAGGTGGCCGTCATCGGGGGCGGTCCGGGCGGCCTGTACGCGGCCGTCCTCCTCAAACGCCTGCGTCCGGAGCGGGACATCACCGTCTGGGAGCGCAACGCCCCCGACGACACCTTCGGTTTCGGCGTCGTCCTCTCCGACGAGACGCTCGGCGGCATCGAGCACGCCGACCCGCAGGTGCACCGCGCGCTCCAGCGCGAGTTCGTCCGGTGGGACGACATCGACATCGTGCACCGCGGACGGACCCTGACCTCCGGCGGCCACGGCTTCGCGGCCCTCGGCCGCCGTACGCTGCTGCGCGTCCTGCACGAGCGCTGCCACTCCCTCGGTGTACGGCTGAACTTCCGCACCCAGGCCCCGCCCGCCGCCGACCTCGCCGCCCGCCACGATCTGGTGATCGCCGCCGACGGGGTGCACAGCCTCACCCGCACCGCGCACGCCGACGTCTTCGGCCCGTCCGTCACCACCCACCGCTGCCGCTACATCTGGCTCGCCGCCGACTTCGCCTTCGACGCGTTCCGCTTCGAGATCGCCGAGACCGAGCACGGCGTCGTCCAGCTGCACGGCTACCCGTACGCCCGCCCGGAGAGCGGTCCCGAGCACCCGGACGGCGCCAGTACCGTCATCGTCGAGATGCGCGAGGAGGTGTGGCGCCGGGCCGGGCTGGACCGCTGCGACGAGCGGGAGTCGGCCGAGTGGTGCGCCAAGGTCTTCGCCGACGCGCTGAGCGGCCGTCCGCTGCGCTCCAACAACTCCGCCTGGATCGCGTTCCGCACGGTCGTCAACGAACGCTGGTCGCACGGCAACACGGTGCTGCTCGGCGACGCCGCGCACACCGCCCACTTCTCCATCGGCTCCGGCACCAAACTGGCCGTCGAGGACGCCCTCGCCCTGGCGGCATGTCTGGAGGAGCACGCTGACCTGCCGGACGCGCTGACCGCGTACGAGGCCGAGCGGCGGCCCGTCGTCGCCTCCACCCAGCGGGCCGCCCGCGCCAGCCTCGCCTGGTTCGAGGAACTGGCGGAATACGTCGGCCAGCCGCCCCGCCGGTTCGCCTTCAACCTGCTCACCCGCAGCCGCCGCGTCACCCACGACAACCTGCGGCTGCGCGACCCGGGCTTCGTCGCGGCGGTCGAGGAGGAAGCCGGCGTCCCGGCCGGCACCCCGCCCATGTTCACGCCCTTCCGGCTCGGCGGCCTGACCCTGCGCAACCGCGTCGTGGTCTCCCCGATGGACATGTACTCCGCCGACGGCGACGGCACACCGGGCGACTTCCACCTGGTCCACCTCGGCGCCCGCGCGCTCGGCGGCGCCGGACTGGTGATGACGGAGATGGTCTGCGTCAGCCCCGAGGGCCGCATCACCCCGGGCTGTACGGGCCTGTACGCACCGGAGCACGAGACGGCCTGGCGCCGCGTCACCGGCTTCGTGCACGCGCAGTCACCCGGCACCGCCATCGGCGTCCAGCTCGGCCACTCGGGACGCAAGGGCTCCACCCGCCTCATGTGGGAGGGCATCGACCAGCCGCTGCCCGACGGCAACTGGCCGCTCGTGGCGCCCTCCGCGCTGCCGTACCGCCCCGGCGTCAACCAGATACCGCACGCCCTGACCGAGCCCGAACTCGCCGAAGTGCGCGAGCAGTTCGTGCGCGCCGCCCGGTCGGCCGCCCGCGCCGGCTTCGACCTCCTCGAACTGCACTGCGCCCACGGCTATCTGCTCTCCGGCTTCCTCTCCCCGCTCACCAACCGGCGCACCGACGCGTACGGCGGCGACCTCACCGCGCGGCTGCGCTTCCCGCTGGAGGTCTTCGACGCGGTACGCGCCGCCTGGCCCGCCGACCGGCCCATGACGGTCCGGATCTCCGCCACCGACTGGGCCGAGGGCGGCACCACCGCCGAGGACTCCGTGGAGATCGCCCGCGCCTTCGCCGCGCACGGCGCCGCCGCCATCGACGTCTCGACCGGCCAGGTCGTCCCCGACGAACGCCCTGACTACGGACGCTCGTACCAGACCCCGTTCGCCGACCGCATCCGCAACCGCCTGGGCGTCCCGGTGATCGCGGTGGGCGCCGTCTCCTCCTGGGACGACGTCAACTCGCTCCTCCTCGCCGGCCGTGCCGACCTCTGTGCCCTGGCCCGCCCCCACCTGTACGACCCCCACTGGACCCTGCACGCGGCGGCCGAACAGGGCTACTCGGGCCCGGGCGCGCCGTGGCCGCTGCCGTACCGCGCGGGCAGCCGGACACCGCCCACCGGGCGGACGGACGCGCCCAAGCCGCGGCTGCGGCTGGGGTAGCGTCACCCGGCCCGCCGTTCCGTCGGCGCGGGCCGTGCGGCGGGCCTACCGGCCGGCGGTCCGTGCGGTGAAGACGGTACGGCCGTTCTGCTGGATGGTGACGTCCTGGAGGAGGCGGCCCTCGGCGTCGTGGCCGGCGGGGGTGACCTCGACCCAGCAGGGGGCGTCGAGTTCGCCGTAGCGGTGGAAGGAGCACCGCATGTCGGTGGGCAGGGAGAAGGCGGGGCCCGCGGCGGCGTGCGCGGCCTGGCGGGCGGCTTCCATCATCAGCATGCCCGGGGCGTGGTCGACGGGGTGGTCGAAGAGCACCGGGTGCGCGGTGTTCACCCGGAGCTGCCAGCGGTTGGCGCGGCCGGTGGGGGAGAGGACCACGTCGCCGGTGCGGTCGCGGGCCACCAGGCGCGGGGCGACCGGCTCCGCCGGCTCCAGCTTGCGGGCGTTGGCCCGTTGCAGGTCGCTGTACTCGCCGCGCAGCCGGCGGTAGACGGCCGGGGTCTGGCAGGCGAAGTGCAGTTCGGCGGTGGCCAGGTCGGTGCCGTCGCGCAGGACGCGGTAGCCCAGCCGCGCGCCGGCCAGCCGCCGGCCGCGGTGCAGCAGGTCGTGGTCGGTGATGTGCAGTTCTATCTCGGCGGGCGAGCCGGTGACGCGCAGCGCGTCGGGGACCAGGGAGTAGTGCAGGTCCTGCCAGATGATCGGGTGGTCGAGCGGTACGCCGTGGGCCACGTGGCTCAGCAGGATGCTCGCCTGCCGCACCGTCTCCACCAGCAGCATCGGGTCGTGCAGGCCGTCGACCGGGCTGTAGAAGCTGTGCGCGCGCGGCCACTGGGCGCTCACCACCCAGGCGTCGGTCCCCGCGCGGCGCCAGTCGGTCAGGAACACCTCGGACACGGCGGTCCGGTGCACGTACTGCCGGGGCACGGTCGTCGTCAGCGGCGGCAGGTCCGAGAGGCCGGTGTGCCCCCGTCCGGCGAACGGACGGTGGTCTGCTGCGGTGGACGGCGCGGTGAGCGTGGCGCTGGCCATGCGGGTTCCCTCCCTGGTAGCGGCTCACTTCGCTCGGACATCGTGAGCCTCGGTGGTGGACCGACGCAGCCTAAGGTACAAACCGGATGGTTTGTTTTCTAGTGCTTCCACCAGGCTTTCTTGCGCCAGGGAGGGGTGAAGGAGAGCGGGGAGCCGGCCGCCGGTGTGGGGGGTGCGGCCGGCGTACCGTCAGGCCGCGGTCCGCACCGAGCGGCCGTGCGGGTCGAGATGGCTCAGCGCGCCCGGCGAGGCCAGCCCGGGCAGGATGTGCTTCCACAGGGAGGTGACGCGTTCGGGCAGGTCGTGGCGGTTGGAGGTGGCGTGCGAGAAGAGCTGCACCCCCATGTAGGCCGAGACGAAGAACTCCGCCGCCCGGTCCGGCGCGATTGCCGGGAGCAGTTCGCCGTTCTCCTTGGCGTCCGCGAACATCGTGGTGACGATGTCGATCCAGGCCTGGTACGGCACCAGCGGATCGTCGGTGAACGTGGTCTCCACGGCGATCCGGGTGCCGGCCTGGAGCAGCGGATCGTCCCGCAGCGCCACCGCCACCTGGTGCGTGAAGTCGATGGCGTCCTGCAGCCGGGAGTCGGTGACCTGCGGAATGAAGGGGTCGGTCTGCTCCGCGATGACGGCGCGGGCGAGGGCGTCCTTGGAAGCGAAATGGAAGTACAGGGCGCCCTTCGTGACGCCGGCCCGCTGGATGATCTCCGCCATCGTGGCCGCTTCGTACCCGCGCGTGCCGATGACCTGGGCCGCCGCTTCGAGGACGGCACGTCGTGTGCGCACTGCGCGTTCCTGCTTGACCACCGATCGTCCTCCGTATGCTTTCTGAGGGGGTGTCGTGCTGGGGGGCAACGTCACAAGTCCGGTCCGTCAGTCTATTTTCGGCGCCCTAAAAAAGCCAACCATGCGGTATTGAAACCAGGGTTGGTCCGTAGTAACCGCCGGAGCCCACCGGTGGCCGCCGTCCTCACAGGAGCTTCGTCTTGGCCGCATCACCTGCCGCCCCCGAACCGTCCGCCGCGTCCGCCGCCCCTTCCGGCGCGGAGCTGCCCGCCACCCACCGGGAGGTACGCCTCGCCGCCCGCCTCCGGGGCGCCCTCGGGCCGGAGCACTTCACGCTCGCCGAGGCGCCGCTGCCCGCTGCGGGGCCGGGCCGGCTGCTCGTCCGCAACCGGATCATGACCGTGACGGCGGCGATGTGCTCGATGATGTCCGACGCCGAACTGCCGATGCCGTCCTTCGTCCCGGGGGAGGCGCTGTGGGGGCCGGCCGTCGGCGAGGTGGTACGGGCGTCCGGTGGTGGCTTCGCACCCGGTGACCTGGTGGTGCACCCGTACGGCTGGCGGGAGTTCGCGGCGGTGGAGGAGGGGCGGGCGCGGCGCGTCGACCCGGCGGAGCTGCCGGATCCCGCCGCGCACCTGTCGCAAGGCGCGACCGCCTGGGGAGCGCTGACCCGGGCCGCGCAGGCCGGGCCGGGCGACACCGTGTTCGTCACGGGAGCGGCGGGCGGCGTCGGCAGTATGGCGGGGCTGCTCGCCAAGCGGCTGGGAGCGGCCCGCGTCATCGGCAGTACGGGGTCCGCGCACAAGATCCCCTACCTTCGGGAGGCGCTCGGTTACGACGCTGTGGTGCTTCGCGGCGCGGGTCCGGTGGAGGAGCAGCTGCGCCGGGCGGCACCGGACGGCATCGACGTCCTGCTGGACCTGGTCGGCGGCGAGCAGCTGAGCGCGGCGCTCGCCGTGGCCCGTACCGGAGCCCGGTTCGCGCTGGTGGGCGCGCTCTCCGGGCAGCTGGGCGGCGGCGCAGGGCCGGCGGCGCCGGTCGAACTGGACTCCCTGCTCATGGTGGTGCGCAGGGTCGCGCTGCGCGGTTTCTCCATGGTCGACCACCCGGACCTGTTCCAGGAGTGGACGGCGGAGTTCGGGCGCGGACTGCGGGACGGCTCCCTGGTCTTCGCCCACACCCGGCTCCAGGGACTGGACCAGGCCCCGCGCGCCCTGTGCGAACTGACCCGGGGGGACCACACGGGCGCCGTGCTGGTCGAGGTGTGACCGGAGTCCGTACCGGGCCGGTCCGGTCAGTGGGCCGGTTCCGGTACGGGCGCGGCCGCCGTGCTCACCCCGCCGGGCAGCACCTGCGCCCACAGATCCGTGACGACGTCCTTGTCCCACCACGCGCGGTCCTCCTGCCCCAGGTGCAGCAGACCGACGACGAGCGCGGTGAGCAGCCGCGCGGAGCGCCGTGGGTCGTCGCCCGGCGGTAACTTCCCGGCCGCGTGATCGGTCGTGGTCTTCGCCAGGAAGAGGGAGAACCACCGCTGTTCCAGCTCCGGTTCGGCGATGCCCGGCGCGGTCTCCGGGCGCAGTTGCAGTCCGGCGCGTACGACGACGTCGGCGTCCACCCGGCCGAGCAGCCCGATGGCGAAGTCCCGTACGGCGGTGGGCGCCGGCTGCGGGGCGCGGGCCAGCTCGTCCTCCAGGATCCGCAGGGCGCCGAGGGCCTCGTCGCGTACCGCGAAGGTGAGGTCTTCCTTGGACGCGAAGTGGAAGTAGAGGGCGCCTTTGCTGAGCCGGGCGCGCCGGCTGATGTCGACCATTCCCGAGGCGGGTACGCCCTTTTCGGTGAAGGCCTCGGCGGCCGCTCGGAGGAGCGCCTGGCGGCTTTGGATCGCACGATGCTGCGTCGGCACAGTGTCCGTCCTGTCTCTAGTCCGGCTGTGAGCGCACCGCATTCTACATACGAAACCAACCATGCGGTTCGAAAACGGAATTGGGCAGTGACGGCTGATATCCCAGTGATGTTCTGGTGCGGATGAGGTGAACGGGTTTGCTGTGTGCGGCATACCCCGTCAGTTCCCGCTTCACCGTACGGACGTGGGCCGTTGGCCCAGCCCTCGGGCGCGCCGCAGGGTGCATTGACAAACAGCGCAGACGGTTTTTAAATCTGGCGAAGGCGAGGCAGGGGAGGGACCTCTCCCGGAGCAGTTCCGTTCCGGTACGAGCACGCCACTCTTGGACACCGGTGTGCCCCGGCGCGTCCGCCGCTTCCCGGGTGGGCGCCGCCGGCACGTCTTCCCGCGTCCGGCACCGTCGTCACGGACGGCGACCGGACCCACAGCTGCACAAGGCCCACAGAAAATCGGAAGGTGTCGAGCAATGCGTGAATCAGCGGGAACCGTGCCACGTCCCGGGGGCGCCGCGCGGGCCGCGACCGGCGAAACCATCAGGGCCGCCGTCTTCGATCTCGACGGAACCCTCGCCAACACCCTGCCGGCGATCAGCAGGCTGCTGGTCAAGGTCGCCTCCGAACAGGGCCGTCCGGTCACCCCCCGGCAGGCCGCCGCCGCGATCGGCAAGCCGCCGGGCCCGGCCTTCGGCAAGCTGCTCGGCATGCCGGAGGACCACGACGCGGTGGTGGCCGCCATCGGCCGCTACCGCGAGCTGTTCGCCTGCGAAGTGCTGCGCGAGGGACCGAGGTTACTCTTCCCCGGCGTGGCCGCCGGACTGTCCGCGCTGCGCGCCCACGGCATCGAGCTGGCCGTGGCCACCTCGAAGGGCACCCGCAGCGCCGAAGCCCTGCTGGACGTGCTGGGCATCCGCGACCTGCTGGGCCCCGTCATCAGCCAGGAGATGGTCCGGCGCGGCAAGCCGCACCCGGAGATGGTGCTGCGGGCCGCCGCCGACCTGGGGGTGGCGCCCTGGGAGAGCGCCTACGTCGGTGACACGGTCAGCGACATGCGGATGGCGGTCACGGCCCGTATGGAACCGGTCGCGGTCACCTACGGGGTGGGCAGCTTCGGCGAGTTGGCGGCGGTGGCCGGCACCCGGATGTGCGGTTCGTTCAAGGAGGTGGTCTCCGCCATCGCCGCCGCCCGGCCGCGGCCGATGGCCGGCACCGCCGCCCACCAGCGCAAGCGCTGACCCCGCGGCACGGCGTCAGGCGCCGGACGCCGTCGGCCCCGGCCCCTCGACCGCGGCCCGCACGAACCGCGCGCCCGCCGCCCGCAGCCGTGTGTGCAGCCGGCCGAAGACGTCCGCCGCGTGGCCGCCCGGCCAGTCCTCGGGCAGGAGGGGAGAGGGCAGGCCGGGGTCCGCGTAGGGCAGCCGGCGCCAGGCGTCGAGCGCCGGCAGGTAAGCGCGGTACGCCGCCTCGGAAGGGACGGGGCGGCGGCCGGACCAGTGCTGGAGCACGGGTTCATGGGCGGCCAGGAACGCGCGGTGCCGGTCGGCGAGCGCCCCCAGGTCCCACCAGCGCGCCACCGCTTCGGCGGTCGGTTCGAAGCCCGCGTGCGCGCCGGTGAACAGGTCGACGTACGAGGAGAGGTGCAGCCGGTCGAGGGTGTGCCGGGTCTCGTCGTACAGGTGGGACGGCGCGATCCACACACCGGGCGCGGCCGTGCCGAAACCGAGCCGGGCCAGCCGGGAGCGCAGCAGATGCCGCTTGTTCCGCTCCTGTTCGGGCACCGAGAAGACGGCCAGGACCCAGCCGTCCGAAGGTCCGGCGGCCGGCCGGCCGTAGATCCGCCGGTCGCCGTCGTCCAGGAGCTGGTGCGCCGCGTCCGACAGCCCGTACGCGGCGGCACCCGACTCCGTACGGGCGGGCACGAGCAGGCCGCGCCGCTTGAGCCGGGAGACCGCCGAGCGCACCGACGGCGGGTCGACACCGAGCACCCCGAGCAGCCTGATCAGCGCGGCGACCGGCACCGGGCCCGGCGTTCCGGCCGGGCCGCCGTTCCGGCCGCGCCCGTACGCGCCGTAGAAGGTGACGATCAGGGACCGCGGCGTGCCCTGCGCGTACTGGTCGCTCACGTGGTCGTTTCCCGCCTTGTCGGACTCCGGGCCGCGGGCCCGGGGCGCGGGGACGCGCGCGGACGGCTGCCGGGTCGTGGCCGCTCAGGGCGCGATCGTAGCCGCAGCGGCCGGGAGGCCGTACGCCGGGTACGGCAGGTACGACGGGTGTGGCGGCACCGCGAACCGGCGCCGCAGGACTCCGCTCTCACGCCGCACCGCCCCCGCCACCCGCACGCAACCGGAACCGCTGGAGCTTGCCCGTCGGCGTCCGGGGCAGCGCGTCGTGGAAGACGATCTCGCGCGGGCACTTGTACGGGGCGATGACCGCCTTGGTGAACTCACGCAGCGCCGCCACCGTCTCCGCTCCGCGCGCCACCCCCGTACGCAGCACCAGGTGGGCGACCACGACCTGGCCGCGCTCCGCGTCGGGCCGTCCGACGACCGCCGCCTCGGCGACATCGGGGTGGCGCAGCAGTGCGTCCTCGACCTCGGGCCCGGCGATGTTGTACCCGGCCGAGATGATCATGTCGTCCGCGCGTGCCACATAGCTGAAGTAGCCGTCCGCGTCCCGCACATAGGTGTCGCCGGTCAGGTTCCAGCCGTCGCGCACGTACTCCCGCTGCCGCTCGTCCGCCAGATAGCGGCAGCCCGTCGGACCGCGCACCGCCAGCAGCCCCGGCGTCCCGTCCGGCACCGGCCGGCCGTCCGCGTCCACCACCCGTGCCTCGAAGCCGGGCACCGGCAGCCCCGTCGTCCCGGGCCGGATCCGCTCGTCGGCGGCCGATATGAAGATGTGCAGCAGTTCCGTGGCGCCGATGCCGTTGATGATGCGCAGGCCGGTCGCCTGCTCCCACTCCCGCCAGGTCGCCGCGGGCAGGTTCTCGCCCGCCGACACACAGCGCCGCAGCGAGGACACGTCGTGCGCGCCCAGCTTCGGCAGCATCACCCGGTAGGCGGTCGGCGCGGTGAACAGCACCGAGACGCGGTGCCGCGCGATGTCGCGCAGCAGCTGTTCCGGGCCGCCCCAGTCGGCCAGGTACGACGACGCGCCGGCCCGCAGCGGGAACACGACCAGCCCGCCGAGCCCGAAGGTGAAGCCGAGCGGCGGACTCCCGGCGAACACGTCGTCCGGCGTGGGCCGCAGCACCTGCGCGGAGAAGGTGTCGGCGATGGCCAGCACGTCGCGGTGGAAGTGCATACAGCCCTTGGGGCGCCCGGTGGTGCCCGAGGTGAAGGCGATCAGCGCGACGTCGTCGGCCGCCGTCGGCACCGCCTCGTACGGGCCCGGCCGCCGTCCGGCGAGCCGCAGCAGGTCCGCGGGCCCGTCCGCGCCGTACGTGGTGATCCGCAGCCCCGGCACGCCGGCCGCCGCCAGGTCCCCGGCCACCCGCACGTCGCACAGCGCGTGTGCCACCCGGGCCAGGCCGCAGACGGTCGCCAGCTCGTGCGGGCGCTGCGCGGCCAGCACGGTCACGGCCACCGCGCCCGCCTTCAGCACCGCCAGCCAGCAGGCGGCGAGCAGGGGAGTGGTGGGGCCGCGCAGCAGGACCCGGTGGCCGGGCAGCACCCCGAGGTCACCGGTGAGGACGTGGGCGATGCGGTCCACCCGCTCGCGCAGCTCCCCGTACGTCCAGACGGTGCCGGACGCGTCCCGGAACGCCGGGCGGCCGGCGCCCAGCCGGTCGATCGTGGCGTCGAGCAGTTCGGCGCCGCAGTTGAGCCGGGCCGGGTATCCGAGGTCGGTGAGGCGGGGCCACTGGCCGGCCGGGGGGAGGTGGTCGCGGGCGAAGGTGTCGAGGTGTGCCGAAGGCGTCAGGTCCATGCCGGTGTGCCCCCTTGCGGACGACGGCGGGGACGCTCGGAACCGTGCGCGGACCTGCCCGGCTCCCGGCCGTGACGTGCTGGGGAAACCGTCCGGGTACTGCCGTGCCGGCCCGCCGTCAGCGTAACGTGTCGGTGACGGCAGTCAACAGAGCGCGATACGGTCCGGCGGCGCGGACCGTACCGGTGAGGGCGCCCGGAGCCGCCGGGCCGCCCGTGCCGGGTGGGGTCCGCCGCGTACTGGCAGGCGTCCGCCGCGTATTGGAGGGCGCCCGCCCGTACTGGCAGGGCGCCCGCCGCGTACCGGCAGGGCGTCCGCCCCGTACCGGCAGGGCGCCCGCCGCGTACCGGAAGGCGCCCGCCCCGTACCGCACCGACCCGAGCGACCCGCCCGGCCACCCCGGGCCTGAGACGAGGGAGCCGCCCGTGACCGCATTCGCGCTGGGACCGGAAGACCGCCAGTGGTGTACCGAACTGCGCGCCCTGACCGCCGGACAGCTGCGCCCGCTGGCGGAGCGCGGCGCACCCGGCCGCGTGAACCGCCCCCTGGTGGCCGCCCTCGGCGAACTCGGCCTGCTGCGCCGGATGTTCCCCGCCGACGGTCCGGTGCGCGCCCTCGACCTGTGCCTGCTGCGCGAGTCACTGGCCCAGGAGTCGACCGGGGCGGAGACCGCGCTCGCGCTCCAGGGCCTGGGCACGTACCCGGTCGTCCAGTCCGGCACGCCCGCCCAGCGGGACCGCTGGCTGCCCGAAGTGGTGGCCGGCCGCGCGGTGGCCGCCTTCGCGCTCAGCGAGCCGGACGCCGGCTCCGACGCCGCCGCGCTCACCCTGACCGCCGAGCCGGACGGCCCGCCGGGCGCCGACCGCTGGCGCCTGACCGGCGAGAAGTGCTGGATCTCCAACGCGCCCGAGGCCGACTTCGCCACCGTCTTCGCCCGCACCGGCGGCGGCCCGGGTGCCCGGGGCATCACCGCCTTCCTCGTCCCCGCCGACCGCACCGGCCTGTCCGGCACCCCGCTGGACATGCTCAGCCCGCACCCGATCGGCACCCTGGCCTTCGACGGTGTCCCGGTCACCCGCGACGACGTGGTGGGCGAGGTGGACCGCGGCTTCGGCGTCGCGATGCGTACGCTCAACCTCTTCCGCCCGAGCGTCGGCGCCTTCGCGGTCGGCATGGCCCAGGCCGCCCTGGACGCCGCCCTCGCGCACACCGCGGACCGCACCGCGTTCGGCGGCCCGCTCAAGGACCTCCAGTCCGTCGCCCACCAACTCGCCGAGACGGCCACCCGTATCGAGGCCGCCCGCCTGCTGGTCTACGCGGCCGCGACCGCCTACGACAGCGGCGCACCCGACATCGCCAAACGCTCCGCGATGGCCAAACTCCTGGCCACCGAGACCGCCCAGCACGCCGTGGACACGGCCGTCCAGCTCCACGGCGCCCGCGCCCTGCGCCGTGGCCACCTCCTGGAACACCTCTACCGCGAGGTCCGCGCACCGCGCATCTACGAGGGGGCGACGGAGGTGCAGCGGTCGATCATCGCCAAGGAGCTGTACCGGGAGCGGTGAGGGGAGCGGTGACGGGAGCGATGACCGGGGACCGTCAGGCCGGCTCGGGCACCGCCCGCTGCCCCGGTCCGTTGTACGCGCCCAGGGGCCGGATCAGCGCGTTGGGGGTGAGCTGTTCGGTGATGTGGGCGGTCCAGCCGGTGACACGGCTCATCACGAAGAGGGGGGTGGAGGACGGGGCCTCGAAGCCCATGCTCTTGCGCCCGCCCCCCAGGGCCGCCGCCGGCCACGCGTCGGCACTCTCCGGGAGGCCGAGCTCCGCCGGCATGCACATCACCGCCTCGTCGGCGCCGCCGAGCGGCCCCTTGAGCGCGCCGACGGCGGCGGTCACCGCGCTGCGGAGGTCGGAGAGGGTGGATGTGACGACGCGCGCGGAGCTCGAAGGAACGGCGCGCGGCCAGTTCCTGCACCGGATAGCCGCGGTAGGTCAGGGAGTTGGTCTCGGGTATCACCGTGGAGACGGCGGTGGTGTCGACGACGACACCCGCCAGGCCGCGGTGGATCTCCGGTGGGGTGATGGTCATGAGGGCTTCCCCTACGGGTCGGTGGCGGAGCGGCTGTGGGTGCGTTCTGGGTCTGTTGCGAATTAGTCGCGGATCGGTCGCGGATCGGTCGTGGATCAGTCGCGGGTCGGTCGCGGGTCAGTCACCGGGCGGGAGCGTGAAGTCGGAGACGGCCGAGTCGAAGGCCGCGTACTGCTCGTACCCGAGGAGTTCGTACAGGCGGGAGCGGGTCTGCATACGCGGCAGCAGCGCCTCCTGAGTGCCGTCGGCGGCGAGGGTGCGCAGGCCGTCCTCGACGGCGCCCATCGCCAGGCGCAGCAGGGTGACGGGGTAGAGGGCGATGTTGTAGCCGAGCCGTTCCAGGGTGGCCGCGCCGAGCAGCGGGCTCTTGCCGAACTCGGTCATGTTGGCCAGCAGGGGTACGTCCACGGCGGCCCGGAACGCGGCGAACTCCGCCTCGTCGCGCAGCGCTTCGGGGAAGACCGCGTCGGCGCCCGCGTCCACGTACGCGCGAGCCCGGTCCACCGCCGCGTCCAGACCCTCCACGGCGCGTGCGTCCGTACGGGCCATCAGCAGGAAATCCGGGTCGCGGCGCGCGTCGGCGGCGGCCCGCAGCCGGCGCACCATCTCCTCGCGCGGCACCACCGCCTTGCCGTCCAGGTGGCCGCAGCGCTTGGGATTGACCTGGTCCTCCAGGTGCAGCCCGGCCAGACCGGCGTCTTCCATGAGCTGGACGGTCCGGGCGGCGTTCATCGGCTCGCCGAAGCCGGTGTCCGCGTCGATCAGGAAGGGGAGGCCGGTGACCCGGGTGAACTGCTGGGCGCGGGCCGCCAGCTCCGTCGACGTGGTCAGCCCGATGTCGGGCAGTCCCAGGTCGGCGGCGAGCACCGCGCCGGACAGGTAGCACGCGTCGAAGCCGGTCTCCTCGATGAGCTTCGCCGTCAGCGGGCTGATCGCGCCGGGGACGCGCAGCAGCCGCCCGGAGGCGAGCTTTCCGCGCAGGTCGCGGCGGCGCTGGGCCGCGGTGGTGCGGGTGTGCAGCATCAGAACAGGCCCTTCGGGAGCGCGGCGTCGTACGCGGCCAGGCCGTCGGCGTCGACGGCGGGGAAGAGGCGGTCCAGGCCGGGCCCGTCCAGCGTGGGCAGCCCGTGGGCGGCGGCCAGGAAACGGTCCTGTGCCCCGGGGGCCACGACCCCCTCGGCCAGCGACCGGAACTTGGCGGCGTAGTCCGCCCGGCCGAAGGGCCGCGCCCCGGCCGGGTGCGCGTCGGCCACCGCCAGCTCGTCCTCGACCACCGTGCCGTCGGCCAGCGTCACCACCGCCCGGCCGCCGAACGCGCGCCGCTCCGGATCCGGATGGTGGTAGCGGCGCGTCCACTCCGGGTCCTCGACCGTGCTGATCTTCCGCCACAGCTCCACGGTCTCCGGCCGCCGCGCACGCTCGGGCGCGTACGAGCGCGCGTGGTGCCAGCCGCCGTCCTCCAGCGCCACCGCGAAGATGTACGGCACCGAGTGGTCCAGCGTCTCGCGGCTCGCGTGCGGATCGTACTTCTGCGGATCGCCGGACCCGGAACCGATCACCTGATGCGTGTGGTGGCTGGTGTGCAGCACGACCGAACGCACCTTCTCCAGCGGCCCGGTCCGCTCCCGCAGCCGCCGCGCCAGGTCGATGACGGCCTGCGCCTGGTACTCGGCCGAGTGCTCCTTGGTGTACGTGTCCAGAATCGCGCGCCGCGCCTCACCGGGCTCCGGCAGCGTGACGGTGTACACGGCCTCCGGACCGTCCAGCAGCCACGCCAGGAACCCGTCCTCGCCCTCGTAGACCGGGGACGGCGACCCCTCACCGCGCATCGCCCGGTCCACCGCCTCGATCGCGGCCTTCCCGGCGAAGGCCGGGGCGAACGCCTTCCAGTTGGAGATCTCGCCCTTGCGGGACTGCCGGGTCGCGGTCGTCGTGTGCACCGCCTGCTGCACGGCCTGGTACACGGTCTCCGTGGGCAGCCGCAGCAGCGCGCCGAGGCCGCACGCCTGCGCGGCGCTCAGGTGGGCGACGTGGTCGATGCGGTGCCGGTGCAGGCAGATGCCCCGTACCAGCGCGACGTGCACCTCGTACGCGGCGACGATGCCGCGCAGCAGGCCGGCGCCGCCCCGACCGGTGTGCTGGGCGACCGCCAGCAGCGGCGGGATGCTGTCGCCGGGGTGGGCGTAGTCCGCGGCCAGGAACGTGTCGTGGAAGTCCAGCTCCCGTACGGCGGTGCCGTTGGCCCAGGCCGCCCACTCGGGGGAGGCCCGCCGGCCGCCGGCGCCGAAGACGGACGCGCCGGGCGTACCCGGATGCGTCCGAGCCTGGGCGCGGGCGACGGCGACCGGGCGGCGGCGCAGCGCGGCCACGGCCACCGCGGCGTTGTCGACGACCCGGTCGGCCGCCGTCGCCGCCGCGTCCGGATCGAGGTCCGGGGCGTCCTGGGTGCCGGTGGCGACGGCCGCCAGCTTCCAGGCGAGCTGCTCCTCGCGCGGCAGCCGGGCGGCGCTGGGACGGACACGTACCTGATGCTCGATCACGGTGCTCCTCGAAGACGCGACGTGGTGCTTCCGAGCCTGCCCCGCCGCGGGCCCGCCCGCGACCGTTCCATGCTGCGGATTTCCTCCCGTCCCGGACCGCCGTCCGGCGAAAGGTGCGAAACCTGCGAATGCTACGTTCGCACCAGTCGAGGTACGCGACTTCTTCCACGCCCACCACAACCACGTCGCCCCGCTCGACGCCGCCACCGGACGCACCGCCATCGGACTGGGCCCTGCGCCCCGGCCGCGCCGCCGACGCGCTCACCGCCCACCTCGCCGTACAGCACGGGGGCGGGTCAGCGGTGAAGGGCGGGGCTCACAGGCTCTGCTGCCGGAACCATTCCAGCGTCTCGGCGAAACGGACCAGCCCGTCGCCGCGCAGCGCCTCCAGCGGGAAGCTCGGCCGCCGCCTGGGGAGTTCGTCGTCGGGGACGGCCAGTACCACGCCGGGGATCGTCTGGAGCCGGTCGCGCAGTTCGGCCAGGAGTCCGGGCCGGGTGAAGGGCTCCCGCTTGGCGAGGTATTCGAAGACGACCTCCACGGTTCCCGAGCGCGGGTATACGCTCACCGGCCAGAGGCAGCCGTGCGGCCCCCTCCCCTCCCGCAGCATGGGCGCGCAACTGGTCTCCGCGGCAGCTCCGTACCCGAGCCAGCCGCCTTCTGCTTCCCACTTGCCCAGCAGAGTCAACAACTCCTCGGCCACGGCCGGATGATGTGCGCGCAGCAGCGCTGCGAAGTTGTCCGGCCGGTCGGCAGGGGTGCCAGGACGTCGCGCCGCCGTGCCCTCCGCGGGCTCCTCCGGGGCGTCGAGCCCGGCGAGTCCGGCCAGCTCGGCCGTGCGCAGCCGCTGCTCGGCGTCGGCCACCGCGCCGTTGAACCGGACGCCCTCCCGCTCCAGCGCCTCCTGCTGTGATTCCGTACGCCCGTCGAGCCAGGCGAACTCGGGCGAGGATGTGCCGTCGGCCTTCAGCACGCGGTGCGCGTTCGGGACGTCCGCGTGTTTGGCCAGATAGGTGCCGACGGTCTGGGCGGAACCCGCTCCGGTGACCGTGCCGAGATCCTTGTACGTCGTCCACTTCCCGGCCGGCACGGCCGCCAGCACCCTCCGCAGCCGCAGCCATTCCGAGCGCTCGTCGGCGCGGGCGTCCTCACTCGCCGGCGGTCCCGGCCAGATCCGCACCGCCCGTTCGGCGAGTCGGCCGGCACGGTCCAGGATCTCCCGCCGTCCCCAGCGCTCGGCGGTGGCTATCTCCCGGTTCATGCGCAGGGCACTCTGGTCGAGGATCTGCTGCTTGCGCTCGTAGGGGTGGTTGGACAGCCGGGCGTTCTCGCCGGAGAGCGTCAGGTTGCCCAGGGTGTGCACCAGCGCCTCGTGCAGCTCCTCGGGGCGCTCCCCCTCCCCGGCGTCCTCGGCCAGCATGTCGAGCCACTCCTGTCCCGGCCGCTGCGGCAGGACGTGCTCGATCGACGTCGAGGCCCGTGAGAAATCGACGGGCTCCGGAGACGCGTAGTCCTCCTCCAGGCGCCGCAGCACGTAGGCGCGGTGCCGGCTGCTGCCCTGCCAGTAGAACGGCTGCGTGCGGATCGCCTCGGCCAGTTCTTCGTCCCGTGGCCACCCCCGCCGCGGTCCGGACAGATAGCGCCGCATCGCCTCGTGCAGCGGCCGGTCCCGCTCCAGTGCCGAAGGCACGGCGGCCAGAATCTGCCGGACGCTGTGCGAGGGTTCGCGGCAGATCATGCGCCGGACCAGGAAGCTCTCCACACAGCTCAGTGCTTCGACGGCCTGTGCGGTCTCCGTCGTGCCCCGGTCCACCTGGTCCAGTACATGGAGCGCGGGCGGGTAGTGCGCCTCGCCGCCCCACCGCACGAGCCGCTCCAGGACCGCCCGCAGCTCCGCGCACGGTTCCCGGTCGGGTTCGAAGACCCGCAGGAGGAGGTGGCCGAGGCGGCGCAACCGGGTGAGGTCCTCCCGCAGCCCCTCCTCGCCCGCCGCGGCCACGATCCGGCCCATCCGGCGCCGCTGTCCCTCGTAGACCTCGCTGACGGTCAGCCGGCTCTGGCCCTGGAGCACCAGGTCGAGCCAGGCGAGCATGGTCAGCCGCTCCGGCCCGAGTTCGCTCTGCAGCGGCAGCCACACGCGGTCGTAGACCTGCTCGCCGAGGGCCGGCAGCTGCATGAACACGTAGTTGCGCAGCAGGTCGGCCTGGCTGAGCGACTTGCCGGTGTTGTTGAGCGATTCGAAGATCCGGAAGGCGTTGTCCTGCGGCCCGGCCGTGATCGTCACCAACGTCAGCCGGTGGCGCAGCGCCTGGTCGATGTGGCGCACCGCCTCCCACTCGCCCACCGGGTCGTACTCGGTCAGCGCGGCCCGGAAGAACCGGTAGGCGACACCGATGCTGTCCTCCCCGCCCGCCGTGGGGTCGCTGTTCACGCAGGCGAGGTACGACGGCCGGTCGGCCTGGGTCGGCAGCAGGCGGTAAGCGTCGAGCCCGGTGTAGTCCTCTTCGTTGACCAGGTACCGGCGGTGGACGAGTTCGGCCCGGCCGGCGTCGAAGGCGCGCACATGGTCGCGGATCGCGCAGGCCAGCAACATCAGCGTCGTCAGCCGCTGCTGCCCGTCGATGACGACCCACCGCTGGACCGTGTCCGGCAGCGGAGGCCGGGGATCGAGCACCAGCGACCCGAGGAAGTGCCCGGCCGGCGCGTCACCGGTGCCCACGGTGACCTGCTGTAACAAGTCGTCCCACAGTCGCTGGTGGTCCTTGGCGTCCCAGCTGTACGTGCGCTGATACAGCGGGATCTGGAACTGGTTGTCTCCCTGGATCAGCCGCTCGAACGTCGTTTCCCGTGCTTCCATCGATCCCTCGCCCCGGTCGCCAACTACAGTGATGCACTTGAGCTTTCAAGAGGATCACCTTAGCCAGCGACTGCCAGGGGGGAGGTCGTTTCGGCCGTGCCGCGACTGCGGAAGGGCCTCAGCAGTGCCTGAACTCCGCCCCCCGCTTCTCCACGAACGCCGTCATGCCCTCCTTCTGGTCCTCGGTGGCGAACACCGCGTGGAACAGGCGGCGTTCGAAGCGGACGCCCTCGGTGAGGGTGGTTTCGAAGGCGCGGTTGACGGCTTCCTTGGCCATCATGGTGACCGGGGCGGACATCGCCGCCACCTGGTCGGCGACAGTGTGGGCCTCGGTCAGGAGGTCGGTGGCCGGTACGACGCGGGAGACGAGCCCGGACCGCTCGGCCTCTGTCGCGTTCATGGTGCGGCCGGTCAGGCACAGGTCCATCGCCTTGGCCTTGCCGATGGCGCGGGTCAGCCGCTGGGAGCCGCCGATGCCGGGGATGACGCCCAGTTTGATCTCCGGTTGGCCGAAGACGGCGGTGTCGGCGGCGAGCAGGATGTCGCAGAGCATGGCCAGTTCGCAGCCGCCGCCCAGGGCGTGGCCGGCCACTGCGGCGATGGTCGGTGTGCGCAGGGCGCCCAGCCGGTCCCAGGCGGTGAACCAGTCGCTGAGGTACATGTCCATGTACGAGCGCGGCCGCATCTCCTTGATGTCGGCCCCGGCGGCGAACGCCTTCGCCGAGCCGGTGATGATGATGCAGCCGATGTCCGGGTCGCGGTCCAGTTCCTCGGTGGCCGCCACGACCTCGGTCATGAGCTGGCGGTTGAGGGCGTTGAGTGCCTCGGGGCGGTTGAGGGTGAGCAGCGCGGTACGGCCGGTGCGCTCCACGAGGATCGTCTCGTAGGGCTGGGTCTCGGTGGCGGCCGGAGTGGTGTCGGTCATGCGGGTGTTCCGTTCTGCTCGGTCTGCGGGGCTTCCGGGGCGGTGTGCTGTGCCTGCGGCGCGGTGCCGGACCGTTGCCGGATGGTGCGGACGATGCCGGAGAAGTCGTCCGCCGCGCCCTCGCCTTCGGCGAACGCCGCGTACAACTCGGCTGCGCGTAGGCCGAATTCGGCTTGTACGCCGCCCGCGCGGACCGCGTCGGCGGCCAGGCCCAGGTCCTTGGCCATGAGGGGGGCCGCGAAGCCGGGCCGGTAGCCGTGGTTGGCGGGGCTGCCGGGTACCGGGCCCGGCACCGGGCAGTTGACGCTCAGCGCCCAGCACTGGCCGCTGGCGGTGGAGGCCACGTCGTACAGGGCCTGGTGGGACAGGCCCAGGCTCTCCCCGAGGACGAACGCCTCGCTGACCCCGATCATCGATATCCCGAGGATCATGTTGTTGCAGATCTTCGCGGCCTGCCCGGCGCCCGCCGCGCCGCAGTGCACCGCCTTCCTGCCCATCGCCGCGAGCAGCGGCTCGGCCCGCGTGAACTCGGCCGGTCCGCCGCCCGCCATGAACGTCAGCGTGCCCGCCTCGGCGCCCACCACGCCGCCCGACACCGGGGCGTCCAGGGCCTGATGACCGGCGCGTACGGCGGCCTCGTGGGCGCCGCGGGCGTCGGCCACGTCGATGGTGGAGCAGTCGATGAACAGGGTGCCGGGACGGGCTGCCGCGAGCAGCCCGCCGTCCTGGTAGAGGGCCAGGACGTGCCGTCCGGCGGGCAGCATGGTGATCACCACGGCCGCGTCCGCCACGGCGGCCGGTGCCGATCCGGCGGGTTCGACACCGGTCTCGGCCGCTGCCGCCAGCGCCTCCGGTGCGAGATCGAAACCGGTCACCCGGTGACCGGCCTTGACCAGATTGGCCGCCATCGGACCGCCCATGTTGCCGAGTCCGATGAAGCCGATCGGGACGGGGGCGCCGCTCCCGCCCTGTGCCTCCGCGTTCACCACGGCACCTCCTGCGTCCCGGCGCCGTCGGCGAGTCCCAGCTCGTCGTCGCCGAGCGGGGCGAAGAAGCGGGCCACGTCCTCGTCCGAGACCTCGGCGAGGGAGGCGGGGGACCAGCGCGGCGTACGGTCCTTGTCGATCACCTGGGCGCGGATGCCCTCGACCAGGTCGGGCGCGGCCAGCGCCGCGCACGAGACGCGGTACTCCTGGTCCAGGACCCGCTCCAGCGGCCCCAGGTCACGGGCCCGGCGCAGCGCCGCCAGGGTCACCTTCAGGGAGGTGGGGGACTTGGCGAGCAGCGTCTCGGCGGCCTCCTTGGCCTCCGGGACGCCGCTGCCGAGCAGCCGGTCGACGATCTCCTCGACGGTGCCGGCCGCGTAGCAGGGGTCGATCCACTCCCGCTGGGCCGCCAGGCCGCCCTCGGGCGCGTCCCGCACGTACCGCGGCAGCACCTCGGGCACCGGGGCGGTGGCGAGGTCCGACAGCAGCGGTTCCAGCGCCTCGGAAGGGACGAAGTGGTCGGCGAGCCCGCACAGCAGCGCGTCGCCGGCGCCCACGGCCGTCCCGGTCAGCGCCAGGTGGGTGCCCAGCTCGCCGGGCGCCAGCGCCAGCAGATACGTGCCGCCGACGTCCGGGACGAAGCCGATGCCGGTCTCGGGCATGGCGACCTGGGACCGCTCGGTGACGATCCGTACGCTGCCGTGCGCCGAGACGCCGACGCCGCCGCCCATCACGATGCCGTCCATGACGGCGACGTACGGCTTGGGGAAGCGCGCGATACGGGCGTTGAGCCGGTACTCGTCGCGCCAGAACGCGGCGGAGGCGGTGCCGGCCCCGGACCGCGCGTCCTCATGGATGGCGCGGATGTCGCCGCCCGCGCACAGCCCGCGCGCACCCGCACCGGTGATCACCACGGTCTCGACCGCGGGGTCGCCCTCCCACTCGGTCAGGGCCGCGTCGATGCGGCGCACCATGGGATGGTCGAGGGCGTTGAGGGCCTTGGGGCGGTTGAGGGTGAGGTAGGCCGCGCGGCCCTCGGTCCGCAGCAGTACGGAGGCGCCGGGCGCGGAGCCGTCCCCTACGGGGTGGTCGCCGGTCATCGGGCGGCCCCCGTTCCGGCCTTGGCGCGGCTGCCCCCGCCGGTCCCCGCCCCGGTCAGCCCGCGGGCCACGATCAAGCGCATGATCTCGTTCGTCCCTTCCAGGATCTGGTGCACCCGAAGATCGCGGACGATCTTCTCCATGCCGTACTCACTCAGGTAGCCATAGCCGCCGTGCAGCTGCAGCGCACGGTCGGCGACGGCATAACCCGTGTCGGTGGCGAACCGTTTGGCCATCGCGCACAGCTGGGGCGCCTGCGGATCGGCCCGGTCCAGCGCCTCGGCCGCCTGCCGCACCAGCGCACGGGCGGCGGCCAGCTCGGTCGCCATGTCGGCGAGCCGGAACTGCAGCGCCTGCGCGTCCAGCAGCCGGCCCCCGAACGCCTCCCGGTCCGCGAGGTACGCCTGCGCCGCGTGCAGCGCGCTCTGTCCGCCGCCGAGGGAGCAGGCGGCGATGCCGAGCCGGCCGCCGTTGAGGCCGTTCATCGCGATGCGGAAGCCGTCGCCCTCCGCGCCGAGCCGCCGGTCCGCGGGGACACGGACCTCGTCGAGGATCACCTGCCGGGTCGGCTGCGCGTTCCAGCCCATCTTCTTCTCGTCGGCACCGAACGACAGCCCCGGATCGTCCCGCTCGACGACGAACGCCGAGATGCCGCCCGGCCCCTCCTCGCCGGTACGGGCCATCACCACGTACACCTGCGAGGCCCCGGCGCCGGAGATGAACTGCTTCACGCCGGTCAGCACGTACGCGTCGCCGTCACGCACCGCACGCGTGCGCAGCGCCGCCGCGTCCGATCCGGCGCCCGGCTCGGTCAGGCAGTAGCTGCCCAGGTCCGCCATCGAGCACAGGCCCGGCAGCCGGCGGGCGCGCTGTGCGTCGTCGCCGTACCGGTCGATCATCCAGGCGACCATGTTGTGGATGGAGAGGTAGCCCGCGATGGACGGGCAGGCGGTGGCCAGCACCTCGAAGACCAGCACGCCGTCCGCGCGGCTCAGCGCGGAGCCGCCGTGCTCCTCCCGTACGTAGATCCCGCCGAGCCCGAGCCCGGCGGCCTTGCGCAGCACGTCCACGGGGAAGTGCTTGTCCTGGTCCCAGGCCACGGCGTGCGGCGCGATGTGCTCCTGCGCGAAGTCCAGCGTGGTCTCGACGATGGCGAGCTGGTCGGCGGTGAGCGAGGTCAGCGAGGCAGCCGTGGTGGTGGTCATGACGCTCATCGCGCTCAGCCCATCGTCGGGAGGGTGAAGCTCGCGCCCTCCTTGACCCCGGAGGGCCAGCGCGAGGTGACGGTCTTCGTACGGGTGTAGAAGCGGACCGCGTCCGGGCCGTGCTGGTTCAGGTCGCCGAAGCCGGACCGCTTCCAGCCGCCGAAGGTGTGGTACGCGACCGGCACCGGGATCGGCACGTTCACGCCGATCATGCCGGTGTTCACCCGGCGGCTGAAGTCCCGCGCGGTGTCACCGTCGCGGGTGAAGAGCGACACGCCGTTGCCGTACGGGTGCTCCGTGGGCAGCCGCAGCGCCTCCTCGTAGTCCGCCGCCCGGACCACCGACAGGACCGGGCCGAAGATCTCCTCCTGGTAGATCCGCATGTCCGGGGTGACCCGGTCGAAGAGCGAGGCGCCCGCGAAGAAGCCGCCCTCGTGTCCCGGCAGGACGAAGTCCCGGCCGTCCACGAGGAGTTCCGCGCCCTCGGCGACGCCCAGGTCCACGTACGCCCGGACCCGGTCCAGCGCGTCCCGGCCGACCAGCGGCCCGAAGTCGGCGTGCGGATCGTCCGAACGGCCGATGCGCAGCCTGCCGACCCGCTCCGTCAGCCGCGCCACCAGCGCGTCCGCGGTCTCCTCGCCCACCGGTACGGCGACCGAGACCGCCATGCAGCGCTCACCCGCCGACCCGTAACCGGCGCCGACCAGCGCATCCACCGCCTGGTCCAGGTCCGCGTCCGGCATCACGATCAGGTGGTTCTTGGCGCCGCCGAAGCACTGGGCGCGCTTGCCGTGCGCGGCGGCGGTCGCGTAGATGTGCGCGGCGACGGGCGTGGAGCCGACGAAGCCGAGCGCCTCGACGCGCGGGTCCTCCAGCAGCGTGTCCACCGACTCCTTGCCGCCGTGCACGACGTTGAGGACGCCCGGCGGCAGCCCCGCCTCCAGGAACAGCTCGGCCAGCCGCAGCGGCACCGAAGGCGCCCGCTCGGACGGCTTCAGGATGAACGCGTTGCCGCAGGCGATGGCCGGCGCGGCCTTCCACAGCGGAATCATCGCCGGGAAGTTGAACGGGGTGATCCCGGCCACCACACCGACCGGGCGGCGCAGCGAGTGCACGTCGATGCCGGTCCCGGCGTTGTCGGTGAACTCGCCCTTGAGCAGGTGCGGGATCCCGGCCGCGAACTCCACCACCTCCAGCCCGCGCTGGAGGTCGCCGTGCGCGTCCGCGACGGTCTTGCCGTGCTCGCCGGACAGCAGCCGGGCCAGCGCGTCCCGCTCGCCCTCGACCAGGCGCAGGAAGTTCAGCAGCACCCGGGCGCGCCGCTGCGGGTTCCACTCGCCCCACTCCGGCTGGGCCGCCGCGGCGTCGGCGATCGCCGCCTCCGTCTCGGCCCGGTCCGCGAGCGGGACGCGGGCCTGCACGGTGCCGGTGTTGGGGTCGTACACGTCGCCGTGCGCACCCGAGGTTCCCGGTGTGGGCTTGCCGCCGATGAAATGGGTCAGTTCTCGGACCATGGAGGGCCTGCTCTCGTCAGGTGAGATCCGGGGATGGCACGGCCGGGCCCACGGCCGGCGCGGGGGCGCGCGGACCGTGACGGGGCCGTGGGACGCGGAAGGCGTGGCAGTGTCAGCGCGCGGGCGGTGCCGCGGGCCGGGCCGGATCACCTGGGCTGTGGGTACGCACCGATGCCATGCGTGTCTGCTCCATCCTCGTGGACAACACGGAAAGAACACCCACGGCCGGTATCCTGGCTTCCGGATCACCGCGCGCCGCCCGCCTTCCCGACGCAGCTGCGTCAGTGGCGTGTTGCTCGGCGTCGCACTCCCCGGTCACAGTGGCGGGACCACGCCGGATTCGCACCGGCTTCCCTGCACCGCGGGCCTACGTCACGAACATATAGTTGGGCGTCCTAGTAAGTCCAGGGGGCCTGGCGGCGGGACCGGTGGGATCGGCGGAAGCCGGTGGGTCGGGCGGATCGGCAGGATCGGTGGGCTCGGTGGGTTCGACGGACTTGGTGGGCCGTCACCCTTCCCGTACGGGATACGGCACGAACGTACTGCTGTTCTCGTCGATGGCCGGCGCCCGGCCGAGCGGCGGCACGGCACGCTGCGGGCAGGCGAGGCGTTCGCAGACCCGGCAGCCCATGCCGATGGGCGTGGCCGCCGCGGCGTTGTCCAGGTCCAGGCCGTCGGAGTAGACCAGCCGGGACGCGTGCCGGATCTCGCAGCCGAGGCCGATGGCGAAGGTCTTGCCGGGATCGCCCCAGCCGCCCCGGTGCCGGGTGACGGTGCGGGCCGTCCACAGGTAGCGGCGGCCGTCGGGCATGGCGGCGATCTGTACGTGGATGCGGCTGGGCGCGGTGAACGCCTCGTAGACGTTCCACAGGGGGCAGGTGCCGCCGGCGCGGGAGAAGTGGAAGCCGGTGGCGGACTGCCGTTTGGACATGTTCCCGGCCCGGTCGACGCGGACGAAGGAGAACGGAACCCCGCGCCGGCGCGGGCGTTGCAGGGTGCTCAGCCGGTGGCACACCGTCTCGTAGCCGAGGCCGAAGCGGTCGGTCAGCCGCTCGATGTCGTAGCGCAGCTCCTCGGCCGCGGCGTGGAACGGGCCGTACGGCAGCACCAGCGCCGCCGCGAAGTAGTTCGCGACACCGATCCGGGCCAGCGACCAGGCCGTCGTGCCCTCCTCGAAGTCCTCCGACGCGAGCCGCGACAGCTCGTCACCGGCCTCCAGCAGCGCCAGCTGGGTGGCCGTGCGAAAGGCGCGCTGCCCGGGCCGCAGCCCGGCCGACAGGCGCAGCACCCGGGCGGCCGGGTCGTAGTGGTGCAGCGGCCCGTCGGGCGTGTCGACGAGGCGTACGCCGTGCCGCTCGGTGAGGCGGGCGGACAGGGCGCGCTGCACCTCGCCGGGGCGGATGCCGAGCTCGGCGGCGAGTTCCTCGGCCGCGGTGTCGGCTTCGTGCAGGTAGTTCTGGCGCCGGTAGAAGAACTCGCGGATCTCCTCGTGCGGCGACAGCGGCACGGCCGGGTCGGCGCTGCCGCCGTCCCGGCCCTCCGCCAGCTCCGCCAGCCGCTCGGTCAGCGCCTGGTTGCGCCGCCCCAGGCCGAGCAGGACGGACGCCACCGCGGGCTGCCGCGCGGCGAGTTCCGACAGGTGGTGGGGGAGACCCGGCCGGCGGCCAGCTCGTCGGCCAGGGCCTCGCGCAGGTCGGCGAGGGTCCGGCTGGTGTCGCGCTCGGAGAAGAAGCCGGGGTCCACCCCGAACGTCTCGGTCAGCCGCAGCAGTACGGGCACGGTCAGCGGCCGGGAGTCGTGCTCCATCTGGTTCAGGTAACTGGGTGAGATGGCCAGCACGCGGGCCAGCGCTGCCTGGCTGAACCCGCGCTCCTCCCGCAGCCGCCGCAGCCGCGCCCCGGCGTAGACCTTGCTCACGGTGCCCCCTCGGTCGCTGCTGCCGTCACCCCGCAGACCCTAACCGCCGTGCGGCTGCCACGGGCCTTCGCAACCTTGGCAATTCGGCTGCCGAAGAGGGGCAGGACTTGGCAACGGGCCACGGTTGATGGCACCGAGTGCCACTGCCAGAGTCGGCAGTGCGGCGGCCCCCGGCATCATTGCTCACCGCGCCATCGGGACGTCCGGGGGCCGCACGCCAGCAGATGACGGGCACAGGTATGGCACGCGGTGCCGAAGATTCGCACCCTTCGCCGGCCACCCGTCCAACAGTCACGCAGCAGCCGCGAGCGAACACCCGGGAGATGGTCATGGCACAGGCAGGTACCAAGACGGCCGAGGAACTGGCCCGGCAGTGGGCGACCGACCCACGATGGCAGGGCACCACCCGTACGCACAGCGCAGCCGACGTGGTGCGGCTGTCCGGCAGCGTCCGCGAGGAACACACCCTGGCCCGCCGCGGCGCCGAACGCCTGTGGCGCCAGTTGCACGAGCGGGACTACCTCCACGCCCTCGGCGCGCTCACCGGCGGCCAGGCCGTGCAGCAGGTCAAGGCCGGGCTCCAGGCCGTCTACCTCTCGGGCTGGCAGGTCGCCGCCGACGCCAACCAGGCCGGCCACACCTACCCCGACCAGAGCCTGTACCCGGCCAACTCGGTGCCCCAGGTGGTGCGCCGCATCAACAACGCGCTGCTGCGCGCCGACCAGATCGCCACCGCCGAAGGCGCGGGCGACACCACCGACTGGCTGGTCCCGGTCGTCGCCGACGCCGAGGCCGGTTTCGGTGGCCCGCTCAACGCCTTCGAGCTGACCAAGGCCATGATCGAGGCGGGCGCGGCCGGTATCCACTACGAGGACCAGCTCGCCTCGGAGAAGAAGTGCGGCCACCTCGGCGGCAAGGTGCTGGTGCCCACCTCCCAGCACATCCGCACGCTGGGCGCGGCCCGCCTGGCCGCCGACATCGCCGACGTGCCCACCGTCATCGTCGCCCGTACCGACGCCCTCGCCGCCAACCTGCTGACCAGCGACGTCGACGAGGCCGACGCCCGTTTCTGCACCGGCGGGCGCACCGCCGAGGGCTTCTACCGCGTCGAGAACGGCATGGCCCCGGCGATCGCCCGCGGCCTGGCGTACGCCCCGTACGCGGACCTGCTGTGGATGGAGACCGGCACCCCCGACCTGGCCCAGGCCCGCGAGTTCGCCGAGGCGATCCACGCCCGGTACCCCGACCAGCTGCTGGCCTACAACTGCTCGCCGTCCTTCAACTGGAAGGCGGCGCTGGACGACGACCAGATCGCCAAGTTCCAGCGCGAGCTGGGCGCGATGGGCTACCGCTTCCAGTTCATCACCCTGGCCGGCTTCCACTCCCTCAACCACGGCATGTTCGACCTCGCCCGCGGCTACGCCGAACACGGCATGACCGCCTACGTCGACCTCCAGGAACGCGAGTTCGCCGCCCAAGAGCACGGCTTCACCGCCGTCAAGCACCAGCGCGAGGTCGGCACCGGTTACTTCGACCTGGTCGCGTCCGCCGTCCACCCCGCCTCCGAGACGACCGCGCTGCGCGGCTCGACCGAAGAGGAGCAGTTCCACTAGGAACGCCCGCAGACCCGGGCGTGCCCGTGCGGCCCTTCACGGGCGCGCCGCGCTCGTCGGCCCGGGGCCCGCAGGACTGAGTACGACATCCGACGGGGCGTGAGTACGTGCACCGATGCCGCGGCGCCCCGGCGCGGGCACGCTGGCGATCATGAACACGCCGGCTCCTTCGACCGCCCCCGCCCCCGCCCCCGCCCCCGCCGAGCTGCCGCAAGGCGACCCGTTCGCGCCCTCCACCACGGCGCTGCGGGTGTTCGCCGGTATCGGCCTGCCGCTGGCCGCCGTCGCGTACGTCCTCTACATGATCATCGTGCTGCACCAGGCGTACAGCGGTGACGGCGCGAGCGGGCCGCTGGCGGGCGTCGCGGACGCGGCGCTGGCCCTGTCTCCTGTCGCGGGCCTGATCGCGCTCTGCGTGCCGGCCGCCGCGATGAGCTGCTCGGCCCGGCGCAACACCGTGTGGCTCCAGTACGCCCTGCTGGTCGCGGGCCCGGTGCTGGCGGCCGTCGACTTCTCCTGACGGCCGCTCGCCGGCAGCCGTACGGGAACGCCGTGACGGCCCCTCCGGCCGGCACCGTGCGCCGGTCGAAGGGGCCGTCCGCCGCGGATCACCCGCGGGTCACTCCGGTACGAGCACCACCTTGAGCGCCGAGTACGGCGTCCCGGGCGCCGCGGCCAGCGCCGCGAAGGCCTCCTCGTGCCGCTCCAGCGGGAAGCGGTGGGTCACCAGCCGCTCCAGCGGCAGCCACCGGGCCAGTTCGATCGCCTTCGGGAACAGCCGGCTGTTGTAGTCACCGGCCCCGATGATCTGCAGGCCGCGCTGGAGGATCTCCAGCGGCCGCACGGTCGCCGACGCCTTGCTGTGGTAGCCCATGATCACCACGCGGCCGCGGTCCGCCGCGTACCCCAGACTCTGCTCCAGCAGATTGCCGACCGTGTCGACGACCACGTCACCGCGCCGCTCCAGCCCGGCCTCGTCCGGCGTGTGCACGCTGACCCGGCCGTCCCCGTCCTGCGCGAACACCGTGCGGCACAGCTCCTGCCGGTACGGGTCCGGCTCGATCAGCAGTACCCGCGCGCCGTAGTGCCGGGCCGCCATCGCGCAGACCACGCCCACCGGGCCGCCGCCGACGATCACCGCGGTCTCGCCGGCCGTCAGCCGGCCCGCCTCGATGTTGTTCAGCGCGCACGCCAGCGGCTCCACGACCACCGCGCGGTCGAAGTCCATGCCCTCGGGCATGGCGTGGATGAACCGCTCGGGCAGCCGGATGTACTCGGCGAACGCGCCGTCCAGGTCGAGCCCGACCTCCGTACCGGCCTTGTTGACGCAGAAGTCCCAGTGCCCGCGCAGGCAGGACGGGCAGCTGCCGCAGTACAGCGTCGGGTTGATGATCACACGGTCGCCCGGCTTGTGCGCGGTCACCGCCGACCCCACCGCGTCCACGGTGCCGACCGCCTCGTGCCCCATCACCACACCCGGCTCGGCGGGGAACTTGCCCACCAGCACACTGCGGTCGGTGCCGCAGATACCGGTCTGCACGACCCGCACCACCACGTCGGTGGGTGCCGTGGCAGCCGGCTTCGGGTGGTCGACCAGCGACACGGTGCGCCCCTCGTCGAGGATCAGGGCCTTCACTTGGTTCCTCCTGCCGTGGTGGGGACGGCGCCGGGGATGTCCCACCGGATGGCGCCGAGCAGTTCCTTGTGCAGCTGCGGGGTGGCCGCCGCGATGCACGACTTCTGGTTCATCGGGTCCAGGTCGAGCAGCTGGGTGGAGCCCAGGTCGTCGCCGTACGCGTCGGTGATGGTGACGCCGCTGCGCTGGGCGAGGTAGACCGCGGCGGCGATGTCGTACGGGAACAGGTGCAGGATCGAGCCGCGCCCGGCCTCCAGGAAGGCGGCCTCGGTCGCCGGGTGGTCGCGCAGTACGCGGTTGCCGATGTCCACGTACGCGTCGAGCTGGCCGGTGATGATGCGCGAGATCGAGAACGTGGCGCTGTTGAACACGAAGACGCCGCCGGTGTTGGCGGACCGGTCCACCAGGTGCGCGTAGGCCGCCGTCATGAGGTGCATGGGGTGGCCGTTGAACTCGATCGACCAGAACATCTTCGCCGGGTCGGTGGTGCGGCTCAGCCGGGGCAGCGGGTGCGGGAAGCCGCCGTGCGTCAGCCCCTCCTCGTCGTCACCGTAGATCCACGCACCCGACTTGATCTCCAGCAGGTGTGCCGCGGTCACGTCGTCCAGCGTCGGCGCTGCCTTCGCCAGCGGGGCCGCGGCGATCGAGACCATGCCCATCTCCAGCCCGGCCGAGGTGGGCCTGGTGCCGTCGATGGGGTCCACGACCAGCACGTACCGCGGATCGGGCGCCAGCTCGACCAGCGAGCCGTCCTCGGTGTAGACCGCGAGCGGCACCTCCGCGTGCTCGCGCAGGTAGGCCAGTACGGCCCGCTCGGCCACCTCGTCCACGTCGAACTGCGCGTCGCCGCCGGGGGAGTCGCCGTGCACCTGCCGGGCCAGGCCCCGGTCGGCGTAGGTCATCAGCTCGGCCCTGACGTGCCGGCCCAGGCCGGTCAGCAGCTTCTTCATCGGTGTCATGCGGCCAGCTCCGCGCGGAAGAGGTTCTCCAGGCGGTCGCACAGCAGCTCGGCCTGGTCGAGGGTGAGGATCAGCGGCGGCCGGATCTTGAGCACGTTGCCGTAGCCGTAGCGGGAGGTGCGCAGGATCAGGCCGTGCTGCCCGGCCGCGCTCGCCAGGTGGTTGGTCAGCTTGACGGCGGGCTTGCCGTCGGGGTGCGCGATCTCGAATCCGATCATGAGGCCGACGCCGCGGACGTCGGCGATGGCCGGGTAGCGGGTCTGCATGTCCGCGAGCCGGCCGAGGATGTGGTTGCCGGTGGCCCGGACGTTGGCCAGGAACTCCGGCTGCCGGACGATGTCCAGGGTGACGTTGGCCGCCGAGGCCGCCAGCAGGTTGGCACCGTAGGTGAAGGAGTGGTGGTTGGCCGGCAGGCCCGCCAGCCGCTCGTTGGTCAGGATCGCCGCGACCTGCGCGCCCGAGCCGCCGAGGCCCTTGGCGGTGGTGATGGCGTCCGGCTCCACGTCGAAGTGCTGCGCCGCGAACATCCGGCCCGTACGGCCGATGCCGGTCTGGATCTCGTCGAAGATCAGTACGATGTCGTGCTCGTCGCAGAAGGCCCGCAGCTTCTGGAAGTAACCGTCCGGCGGGACGATGTTGCCGCCGTTGCCGGAGATCGGCTCCACGATGATGGCGGCGACCTGCCCGGTGCTCGCGTACTCCAAAAAGTCCTCGATGCGGTCCACGCACATCATTCCGCAAGTGCCCTGCTGCTGCCCGTAGAAGCAGCGGAAGCAGTACGGGTCCGGCACCTGGAGGGTGCGCGGGAACAGTGACGGGAACGGCTCCTTGCGGAAGGCGTTGCCGGACATCGAGGTCATCATCATGGTCTGGCCGAGGTGGCTGCGGAACAGGGAGATGACCTCCGAGCGCCCCGTGGCGTGCTGCGCCATCTTGATGGCGCCCTCGTTGGCGGTGGAGCCGCCGGAGACCTTCGGGTGCACCTTGGTCAGGTTCTCGGGGGAGACCTCCACCAGCCGGCGCACCAGGCCGTTGATGGGATCGCTCTGTACGGAGGAGGTCAGGTGGGTGAAGACGTCCAGCTGGTCCTTCATCGCCTCGATGACCGCCGGGTGGGAGTACCCCAGGCTGAGGTTGAAGGTGGCGGAGGCACAGTCGAGGTATTCGTTGCCGTCCTCGTCGTAAAGGTAGACCCCCTCGCCGCGCACCATCTTCTGGGCGCTGACGGGGTAATACAGCAGATCACGTACGTTGGTGGCGTCCATGAACATTTCTCCTCGAAGAAGACATGCTGTTGCCAGGTAGGGATGACGGGAAGCACTGGCACGCCGACCGGGCCCCTGGGGGCGCCACACGGGCGGGCCTGGAGGCCGGCCGGTGGCGGTACGAGGAAAGGGCGTGCTCTCCGGTGGGCGGGCCCGGGCGCCTCGGGGAGGTCGGGAGACCGGACACCCCGGCCGGGCTCTTCAACTTCTGAGCTCTTCAACTTCTGACGCGAACGACACTAACAGCCGGAGTGTTCGTTTTTCTTGATCACCTGTGAATCGGCTGGAATCCATCAGGCGGGCGTTCGCGCGGCGGTGGCGAGGGTGTCCTGGTGAGGCGCGCGAGCTGGGAAGACGCGGGGAAGTCGGGGAGGAGGCCGGGCCGGCCGGGCGGTGGCGGAGTTCTGTCGCCAGGGCCGGACGGGCCTTCGACAAGGCTCTAAGGGGCGGCGTACGGACGACCGGGCCGTTCGTTTCAGACCCTTACGCAAAATTCAAACATTATTGATGAGAACTTGATCGGAGGTCCGTCTGGCGCGGCCGGGCCCCGTGCGGCACACGGCAAGGCGCCGGGGCGGGGGTGTCAGGTCCCCCGCCCCGGCGCCGGTCCACAGGGCGCGCCCCGGGTGTCGCGGCCCGGCGCTCAGCCGGCCGTCACCGCTTCAGTGCCGGTCCAGCGCCGGCCGCAGCTCCGCGAGTGAGGTGAAGAGGTGGCCGCGCATTCCCAGGGCCTCCGCCGCCCGTACGTTGGCCTCCCGGTCGTCGACGAACAGGATGTGCTCCGGCGGCAGGCCGAACGCCGTGCTGCACCACGTATACGCGTCGGGCTCCGGCTTGGCGTGCCCGATACGGCAGGAGAAGGCCAGCACCGAGAAGTGCTTCAGCCACTCCTCGTTCTCCTCGTAATGCGCCGCCAATTCCTCCGGAATGTTCGAGAGCAGCCCGATGGTGGTGCCGCCGTCCGCCAGTCCCGCGACGAAATCCACCATGGCGTCGTCGATCCGGCTCCAGCTCGCCACGTCGGCGGCGATGAGTTCCGCGACGCGTTCCTCGTCGAAGTGCGTTCCGAGCGCGGCGGCGACCTTCCGCCAATAGTGCGCACCGTTCTGGTCGCCCCGGTCGTACGGCTGCCGCAGTCCCCAGTAGCTCTCCCAGAAGGCGGCGCCGGGCAGGCCGGCCGTCCGCTCCAGCCGGGCGCAGGCGGCGGGGGACTGCTGCCGGGCGATCACGCCGAACAGGTCGAAGAGCACCGCGGTCATGCCATCACCTCGAAGCGTCATCACATAAGGTGCGTGTGAGTACACACTCGGCGTGCGCGGATGTCAACCGCCGACTGCCCGGCCGGGCCGGAAGCCCAGTGCGCGGAAGGCAGGCAACTCGCAGCCGACGTGTTGATGTGCTACATCAGCGGCATGAATGTCTCCGAACGCCACCGGTTCATCCTGGCCCTGCTGGCCGAGCGCAACCGGGCCTCCGTGGCCGAACTCGCCCGCTCCACCAAGACGTCGGAGATGACCATCCGCCGGGACCTGGAGCTGCTGGAGTCCCGGGGCGCCCTGCGCCGGGTGCACGGCGGTGCCGTGACCGCCCTGCTCAGCGGGGTCGAACCGCCGTACGCGGTGCGGTCCATGGTCGGCGGCGAGACCAAGGCCAAGCTGGCCGACGTGGTCGTACGGATGCTCAACGACGGCGAGACCGTCGCCCTGGACACCGGCACCACGGCGGTGGCCGTCGCGCACGCCATGGCGGGCCGCCGGCTGACCGTCACCCCGCTGTCCCTGCACGCGACGATGCCGCTCGCCGAGCACGAGGGCATCCGCCTGCTGCTGCCCGGCGGACAGGTGCGGCCGGGGGAGCTGTCCTTCTACGGGGAGACGGCGCTGCGCACCTTCGAGGACCTGCGTTACGACACCTTCATCCTGGGCTGCTGCGGAGTGGACGCGGCCAGCGGCGCCACCGCTTACAGCCTGGACGACGTGCACGTGAAGCGGGTCGCCGCACGGGCGGCGCGGCGCATCATCCTGGTGGCCACCGCGGAGAAGATGGGGCGGGTGGCGCTCGGCCGGATCTGTTCGGTCGACCAGCTCGACGTGGTGGTGACCGACGCGGCCCAGGGCACGCCGGTGGTCGAGGAGATGCGCGCCGCGGGCGTGAACATCGTGCACGTGTGACGGGCCGCACCGCGGACCGCCGCCTGAACAGCCGGGCGTGGCCGTCCAGTTGGGTGGTGGCTGGAATGCGCGGCGGCCGACCGGCACCGCCGTTTCCCGCCCGGGCCGGATTCTGCCGGACATCTGGAAAGCCCTTACGCACACATTCAGTGTGCGTTATGGTCAGCCGTGATGAGTGAATCGACTGCACCCAGCATCGGGTCGCCGCCGTCGCGGCGCTTGCGTACGGCGCGTGCCTGTACCTTCGTGGCGTTCGCGCTCAACGGTTTCGTCATGGGGATGTGGATCGTCCACATCCCGGCGATCGAGCACCGGGTCGGCATCACCCATGCCGTCCTGGGCTGGCTGCTGCTCTTCCTGGGCGGTGGCGCCTTCGCGGGCATGCAGGTCTGCGGGGCGCTGGCCGACCGGTTCGGCAGCCGTGACATCGTGCTGGCCGGCGGCGCCCTGTGCAGCGCCACGGTCGTGCTGCCCGGCCTGGCGGACTCGCCGTGGACGCTGGCGGCGGCCCTCCTGGCGCTCGGGTTCGGCAACGGCTGCCTCGACGTCAGTATGAACACGCAGGCTGTTCAGGTCGAACGCGGTTACGGCCGCCCGGTGATGTCGGCCTTTCACGCGGTGTTCTCGGTCGGCGGCGTCATCGCCGCGCTGATCGGCGCCCGCACCATCAGCTGGGACTGGCAGCCGTCCCTGACCCTCGCGGTGGTGGCGGTGGCCGGCGTGCTGATCACGCTCGCGCTGGTGCCGGGCCTGCTGCCGCCGGAGCGCGACGCACCGGCTCCGACCGGCCCGAAGACGGTCGGCGCCGGTACGCCGGCGGCCGTCGCCCCGGCCCCCGAGCGCCGTACGCCGTCCCAGGTGTGGGCGCTGGGCGTGCTCGCGTTCATGCTCATGCTGTGCGAGGGCGTCGCGAACGACTGGAGTGTGCTGCACCTCAAGGACGTACTGGACGCCCCCGCCGCGACCGCGGCCTTGGCGTACGGCGGTTTCTCCACCGCGATGACCGTGGGCCGCTTCGTCACCGACCGGGTCGTGGCCCGCTTCGGCCGGGTCTTCGTGGTGCGCTACGGAGCCGGCCTCGCCGCCGTCGGCCTGGCCGTCGCCTCGCTGTCCCCCTGGGTGCCGCCGGCCCTGCTCGGCTGGACCCTTTTCGGCATCGGACTGTCCGGCTGCATTCCGCAGTTCTTCACCGCGGCGGGAAATGCGGACCCGGCGTCCTCCGGCGCGAACGTGTCCCGCGTGGCGGGCATGGGATATGTCGGAATGCTGGCGGGCCCCGCCATCATCGGACCGCTCACCCACCTCGTGCCCTTGAACGTCGCCTTTTTCCTGCCCGTCGCCTTCTGCGTGGCGGCGGTGTGCGCCGCCGGAATTCTCCGTCCGGCCCGCAAGGGGACGCCCGCCCCGGAACCGGCACCGGCCGAGGCATGAACCGTTCCCACACGGTGGCCGACGGCACCCGCAGCCTCGCCGATTACCTGGACAAGAAGCGGATCCACCCCCGGGCGCAGGCCGCCACCAAGGACGAACTCCTCGCATTCCTGGCCGGCGGCCTGCACACCGCGGGCGCCCTGTGCGACCCCCGCGCCTTCGTCTGCGCCGTACGCCTGCGCATGACCCAGGGCACCAACGGCTTCCACGGCATCGCCCTGCTGGCCGCCCGCAGCCGGGCGGTCAGCGGCCCGGCGGCCGCCTTCGCGCGGGTGCCGGCGGAACTCGGCTGGCGCGGCGCCGACGGCCGCCCGGTCCACGACGTGTTCCTCCTCGCGGCACCGCGCAGGCTCCGGGACGCCGGCTGCGTACAGGCGTACTCGGTCCTCGCCCGCCACACCGCCCACCCGGGCTTCCGCCGGCTGCTGGCGGCGGCCCGCACCACCGACGACCTGTACGACCTCTTCCGGTTCATCCGCTGAACGGCGCGACGGACACGATGGCGAGGGTCTGCCCCCAGCCGGTCCCGCCGTGCCACGACGGGACCAGGTACGGGACGACGAGGGTGGCGACCGCGCAGCCCGCCACGGCCGGCACCCCATGACGCCGCACGAAGACGGCCGCCGGCGACACGACGACCGCGCACAGGAAGAAGGCGTCGGCCCGCGCGAACGGCAGGGCCGCGCCGAACACCTGCCGGGTCACTGCGACAGCGCGTACGCCAGAAAGCACATGACGACGACGGAAAGGACGGCGGACACCTGGTAACGCGCGGGGAACGGGTACTTCTCGCGCTTCACGCCGCGGCTGATCTCCTCGGCGTACCGGTACAGGAGTTTCCGCGACGGGAACAGCCCGATCGTCATGCCGAACCAGGCGAAGGAGTACAGCACCAGCATGTGCCGTGCGGACCAGTGCTGGTACTGGGACTGCCCGACCAGCACCATGCCCAGGCAGCAGGCGAGGGAAATGAGGGGAAGCGCGATTTTCGTCTTGCGCCCCGGCATCCATCTGGCCATGGCGAAACAGAAGACGAACGTCGCCGCGGCAGCCAGCAGTAACAGGACGGCGAGCGGGAGGGACACGAGCATACGGGGGTCCTTTCGGCGCGGCAGGGGGCGTAGGGGCCGGTGACCTCATGTGTCACCGGCCCCTACGGCCTACCGTACGAGGCTCCTGGTCGTCACCCCAACGCTCCCAGCAGGCCGGTGACCGGCGAGATGAGGTCGTGGCCGAACTGCGTGACCGTGCTCACGGCACCACTGCCGGCGAAGGCCTTGATCCACCTGGACTGTCCGAAGGTGATCAGGCCGAGCGCCGCGCTTCCGGCGGACGCCATGAATTCGCTGCTCCCGAAGCCGTGCTCGATGCCCGTGAACACCGCGCTGATACCCCCGAGTGCCACGGAGGTGATGCCGAACCCGAGGGCGACAGCTTCGAGGGGCCAGCCGATCAGACCAGCGACGCCGAGGCCGGCCGCGATGAGCCCGGTGCCGATGCTGGCCCAGTTGGTGGCGTTCGCCCACCAGCCGGCGTCCCGCCACCACGGCGTGTCGTCGCCCTTGACCTGGTCGTTGTCGGTCGATTCGATCGGGTTCTGGCCGGCCTCCCGGGCCTTCTTCGCCGCCTCGGCCGCCGCCTTGGCCGCCGCGGCGATCTCGGCCCGGCGCTTGGCCGCGACGATGTGGTGGGCCTGGCTCGCGGCCGCTGCCGCGGCTCTGGAGTCCTTGCCCGCCTGGACGGCGGAGGCGTGCGCGCTGGCGGCGGAGGACTGCGCGCTGTTGGCGGAGGCCGTCGCGCGACGGGCGGCGTTCAGCGCCCGGTTGGCGGAGAAGTTCGCCGACCGCGCGGCCGACCGGGCGGTGGCGGCGGCCTTCTTCGCCTGGTTCGCCGAGGCCTGCGCGGCGGCGGCCGACTTGTCGGCGGCGTCCGCGTTGGCCTTCGCCTCCTCCGCGTACGACGCCGCCCGGTCGGACGACTTCTTGGCCTTGGCCGCCCAGTCCAGCGCCTCCTGCGCCGCGTTGCGCGCCTTGGCCGCGGCCTCCTGAGCGAGCGCGGCGACTTCCTGCGCCTTGTGGGCGATCTTCGCGGCGGCGGCGATCGCGCCCCGGATGGCGGCGATGTGGGTCGCGGAGTCGTGGTCGAGCTGGGCGGTCTTGTACTGCACCGAACCGACGAAGTTGCGGCGGATCCACGCCGGGCCCTCCATCGCGGCCTCCGCGTGGGCCTTGGTGTACGGGCCCGCCGTGGCGAGGATGGTGGCGGTCGCGACCGCGTCGTCCTCCTTCAGCGCCTCCTGGTAACCGGAGTTGAAGAAGGTGTGCAGCGCTTTGGGCGTGCCCGCGTCGAGCGCCTTGTTCGCCGCCCGCTTGACGGCGGGGCCGGGGGCGTCGGCGAGGACACGGGCGAGCTGGACGCGGTTGTCCATCGCGGCGGCCTCGACGGCACCGGCCTCCAGGAAGGAGGTGGGGGCCGCGGCGGAGTCGCTCTCCAGCGCCTTCTGCGCCGCCTCGGCGATGGTCGGGGTGGAGATCTGGGCCATGTAGAGGACCGTCTCGCGGTCGTCCTGCCCCTGCGCCAGGGCCCGGTCGGTGTCGATCCAGGTGTGGATGTCGGCGTCGGTGCCCGCCAGGGCGAACCGGGCCGCTTCCCTGCTCCACGTACCGTGCGAGTTGCACAGGGCGACGGCGGCCTGGCGGCCCAGCGTGGTGGCCTGGGCGAGGTCACCGGCCTTCAGCGCCGCCGTGGCCCGGTCGATGAGGTCCTTCGTGGCCTGATCGGTCTGTTCCGCCTGCGACCGCTTCTCGGCGAGTTCGGCCTGCTCCTGCTGCTCGATCTGCGCCAGCAGCCGGGCTTCCTCCCGCGCCTGCTTCGCGTCCTCGTCCAGGCGCTGCCACTCGGCCTCGCGGGCCTTCTTCTCCACCTCGATGGCCTCGGTGACGGCCGCGGTGGCGTTGTTGGCGGCCTTGGTGGCCTCGTTGGCGAACTCCTGCGACTTCTTCGCGTACTCGACGGCCTGTCCCGCGTACTTGGCGGCCCACTCGGCCGCCTCGGCGGACTTCTCCGCGTGCTCGGCGGCGGAGTTGGCCGCGTCGCGGGCGGTACGGGCCGCCTTGGCGGAGGCGTTGGCCAGCGCCTGGGCGGTGCCGGCGGCGTTGGTGGCGATGGCCGCGTTCGCGTTGGCGATGCCCGCCTGGCGCTTGGCCTCGGCGGCCTCGGCCCGCGCCTTGCCCGCGGAGGCGGCGGCCGTGGCGGCGTTGGCGGCCGCGACGGCGGCGTTACGGGCGGCGGAGGCGGCGGCGCCACCGGCGGAGGCGGCCTGCGCGGAGGCGGCGGCGGCGTGGTCGGCGGCCTTCGCGGCCGTACGGGCCTTGGCCGCGGCGTTGCGCGCGGCGACCGCGGCGTTCTTCGCGGCGGACGCCTGCGAGGCGTTCTTGGAGGCGGCGATGGCGGCGTGGTACGCGCGGGCGGCGGCGCTGCCCGCGTTGGCGGCCGCATGGCTCGCCGCGGTCGCGGCGTACGCGGCGCGGCGGGAGGCGGCGACGGCGGCGTGCGAGGCGCGGATCGCGGTACGGGCGGCGTCGGCGGCGCCCCGCGCGGCACTGGCCGCCTTCCGGGCGGCCTTGCCCGACCTGATCACGTCCTCCTTGGCGGCCTCGGCTTCGGCCGCCGCCTTCTGGGCGGCCTCCTTGGCCTTCTCGGCCGCCGTGACGGCACGGGCGGAGGCCTCCTCGGCGAGCTTGGTCTGCGCGTCGGCCCGCTTGCCCTCGCGCTCGACGACCGCGACGAGTTCCTCGATCGTCGCCGACTCCTGGTCACGGGCGCGCGCGATGTGCTGGCCGGTGTCGAGGAACCACTCGATGTCCTGGGCGGACCCGGACAGCGCGCGGGAGGCGTACTTCTTCACCTCCGGCCCCGCCTCGGTGAGCATCTTCGACACCTCGACCCGCATGTCCTCCTGGCGCGCGGTGTACTGCCCCGCGGTGAGGAAGGCTTCGAGGGCCGGCTGGGTGCCGGTGTCGAGCGCGGCGCCGGCTTCCCGGCGTACGGCCTTGTCGCCGGTGGCCAGTACGGTCGAGGTGACCACGCGGAGGTCTTCCATGACGGCGGGCTGGAAGCCGCCCTTCAGGAAGGCCGCGATGGCCGCGTCGCCGCCCTCGATCGCCGCGACGGCTTCGCGGCGGATGCCCTTTCCGGCACCGGCCAGCACGGTCATGATCGCGACCCGGTTGTCCTCCGCCGTGACCTTGGGCAGCTCCTCGGCCAGGAAGGTCCGCACGTCGGCGTCGGATCCGACGAGGGCCTGCTCGGCCGCCGCACGGGTGGCCTTGCCGCCCGTCAGCCATGCCTTGACGGCCTTGGCGCGGTCGGTGTCGGGCAGGGCGAACGGGTCGGTGTCGGGAGTGCCGCCGTCCGCGGGAGCCGCTGCCGGGGCCGCCGCGGCGGCGACGGGACTGAGGACGAGACTTGAGGTGGCGGCGGCAGCGCCGGTGGCCGCTAAGGCGGTCAGGACGCGGCGTCTGCTCCAGTACGTGGTCTCCAAGGTGGTCCTATCTGACGGCGCCTGGCGGCGGGCACGGACGGCGGTATGCCGCCAGACATGCTCAAGTGGTGTTCTGTGTGCGCATGTCCCGGCATGGCGACGGAAGTTGGCCGGTGCACGGACAGCGCATGTCTCGTGACCATAAGCAGTTAAAGGGCGTGTTGGCTATGTGTGTGGCGTAAGTAAAGACGTGAGAAGGAATACAAAGGCGTTATGTACAGGTTTAGTTGGACTTGTCTGAGTCTTTCCAGTGGTTTGGGGCAGAACCCCGTGCTTGAATCTGGCCGTCTCCGTGCCCGCACCACCACCGCACGTGACGAAGCCCGTACCGGACCGGGCGGGCGCGGCTCAGCTCACCTTTCAGCAAGGGACCTCGTATGAAGCTCGCACGGCGGATCATCGCCACGGGTGCGGCGGCAGCGGCCTGCGCGGCTGCCGTCAACGCCACCTCCACCCCTCCCGCCCCCTTAACCCCGCCGTCGATGGCGACGGTCGCGGACGGCGAACCCGGCTATGCGATCGAGGACTTCGCCTACCCGGACGCGGACAAGATCAAGGCGGCGAAGGGCATCACCCTCAAGCGCGGCGACGGCAACATCGTCCTGGCCGAGTGCGGCAGCTCCGCGGGGCTGATGGAGGTCTGGTCGCGGAAGAACGACAAGACCTGCTTCGACGTCACCGACGCCACCGGCTACCTCGCCCTGGAGATCCCGGCCGTCTTCTCCATCAAGGGCAGCGCCGGCCAGGGGGCCGACGTCACCCTCACCGCGCCGGACGGCAAGAAGCAGGAAGTGGCGGTCCCCAAGAACGAGTGGACGCCGGTCGGCGAGTCCACCGACCCGCAGACCCGCGAACACACGCTCGTCGAGATCAGCGTCGGAACGCCCAAGCCCGCCACGCTGACCGGCGACGCCGCCCGCCCGTGGCTGACCCGGATCACCGTGAACACGCCGGGACACGACGGCAGCCGCAGCTGCAGCGGCGCCCTCGTCGACCGGACCTGGGTGCTCACCGCGGCCAGCTGCTTCACCGACAACCCGGCCAAGGCGCTCCGGGCCAAGGCCGCGCCGGCGCTCGACGCGACGGCCGCGTTCGCCGGGCGCGCCCCGGTGAAGATCAATTACCTGATACCCCGCGGTGACCGGGACGTCCTGCTCGCCCGGCTGGACACCCCCGTCACCGACATCACCCCCGCCACGCTGGCCGGCAGCCCCGCCGCCGACGGAGCCGCGCTGGTCGCCGCCGGGTACGGCCGTACCGGCACCGAGTGGCTGCCCAAGAGCCCCCACCACACCACCGTGACCCGCGGCAGCGCCACCGCCACCACCCTGAACCTGACCGGCGGCCGGATCTGCAAGGGCGACACCGGCGGACCGGTCCTCGACGGCAACGGACGCATCACCGGCGTACAGAGCCAGGCCGACCACGCCGGCTGCCTCGGCCAGACCGGTCAGGGCAGCAGCGCGACCGCGGCCCGCACCGACACCATCGTCGGGTGGCTCGACGGCAGCACCTTCAGCGGCAAGGCGCGGTTCGGCCTGGACGAGAGCGCCGGGTCGCGGCGGGTCCTGGGCGGCGCGGCCGAGGAGTTCACCGCGCGCCCGGCCGGCGGCGCCGAACTGGGCGTGACCGGCCAGACCGGCACCGCCCTCCAGCTCAACGGCACCTCGGCGTACGCGGCCACCGCGGGCCCCGTCGTGGACACCACGAAGTCCTTCTCCGTCTCCGCCTGGGTCAAGCTCGGCGACAAGGACCGCAACTACACGCTGCTGTCGCAGGCCGGCAACCGCGCCAGCGGCTTCCAGCTGTACTACTCGAAGGCCTACGACAAGTGGGTCTTCAACCGGCACGCGAAGGACTCCGACGACACCGCCATCGTCCGTGCGGCCGGCAAGGAAGCCGCGAAGTCCGGCACCTGGACGCATCTGGCCGGCTCCTACGACGCGGCGAAGAAGACCGTGTCGCTGTACGTCAACGGCAAGCTCCAGGAGTCGACGGCGTTCACCACGCCGTGGCGCGCGTCCGGCGGCCTCCAGATCGGGCGCCTGCTCTACAAGGGCGCGTGGCAGGAGCACACCCTGGGCCTGGTCGACGACGTACGGGTGCTGCAGTCGGCGATCACGGCGGCCGACGCCGCGTCCCTCTCCGCCGGCGACCTCCCCGAGCACGTACAGGAACTGGCCTCCTTCCCGCTGGACGAGAAGTCGGGCAGTGCGGCCGTCAGCGGCGGCAAGGGCGCCGGGCCGGTGGCCACGGTGGCCGGCGGCGGCGCCGAACTGGGCGTGGCCGGCAAGGTCGGTACCGCCCTGCACCTGAACGGGACCACCGCGTACGCGGCCACCGCGGGCCCCGTCGTGGACACCACGAAGTCCTTCTCGGTCTCGGCCTGGGTCAAGCTGGACGACAAGGACCGCAACTACACGCTGCTGTCGCAGGCGGGCAACAGCGCCAGCGGTTTCCAGCTGTACTACTCCAAGTACTACGACAAGTGGGTCTTCAACCGCCACGCCAAGGACGCGGACGACACGCAGATCGTCCGCTCCACGAGCACCGACGCGGCGCAGACCGGCGTCTGGACCCAGCTGACGGGTGTGTACGACGCCGGGGCGAAGAAGATCCAGCTCTTCGTCAACGGAAAGCCGCAGCCGGCGGCCGAATTCACCACGCCGTGGCGCGCCGCCGGCGCTCTGCAGCTCGGCCGCCTCTTCTACCAGGGCGCGTGGCAGGAGAACTTCGCCGGCACCCTCGACAACCTGCGGGTGTGGGACCGGGCCGTCGACGCCGGTGAAATCGCCAACGACGGCATCAGGGTCGCCGGCTGACGGCCTTTCCCCTCTTCACCACCTTCTGCACCACCGGGGCCCGGTCCGGCGCTCGTGCCTGGGCCGGGCCCCTCTCCTCCGTCGCATGCGAGTTCTCGCCGCGTGCGTACTCGGTCGGTCCATGAGTGAGGCTCCGAAATGAAACCGCGTGGCAAATTCGCGCTGCCGTCCCTGCTGATAACCGTCGTGCTGGCCACCCTGTGGGTCGCCACGTCCAGCGGCCTGTTCACCACGCCACCCGACGCCCGGACCTCCGTGGCCGCGCATCCCGTACTGGCGGAGAAAGCGGCCTTCGGCCTGGACGAGAGCGCCGGATCACGGCGGGTCCTGGGCGGCACGGCCGAGGAATTCACCGCGCGCCCGGCCGGCGGCGCCGAACTGGGCGTGACCGGGAAAACCGGCACCGCCCTCCAGCTCAACGGCACCTCGGCGTACGCGGCCACCACGGGCCCCGTCGTGGACACCACGAAATCCTTCTCCGTCTCCGCCTGGGTCAAGCTCGACGGCAAAAGCAGGAACTACACCTTCCTGTCCCAGGCGGGCGCCCACAGCAGCGGATTCCAGCTGTACTACTCGAAGGCCTACGACAAGTGGGTCTTCAACCGCCATACGAAGGACACCGACGACGCCGCCATCGTCCGCGCGATGAGCAAGGACGCCGCCCAGGTGGACACCTGGACGCACCTGACCGGCTCGTACGACGCCGCGAAGCACTCGCTCTCCCTTTTCGTGAACGGCAAACTCCAGGAGTCGACCGCCTTCACGACGCCGTGGCGCGCCTCCGGCGGCTTCCAGTTCGGCCGCCTGCTGTACAAGAGCGCCTGGCAGGAGAACGCGCTCGGCCTCATCGACGACGTACGGACGGTGCAATCGGCGGTCACCGCCTCCGACGCCGCGGCTCTCGCCGACCACGAAATGCCGTCCCACCTCCAGGAACTGGCCTCCTTCCCGCTGGACGAGAAGCCGGGCAGTGCGACCGTCAGCGGCGGCAAGGGCGCCGGACCGGTGGCCACCCTGGCGGGCGGCGGCGCCGAACTGGGCGTGACCGGCAGGACCGGCACCGCCCTCCACCTCGACGGCACCACGGCCTACGCGGCCACCGCCGCTCCCGTCATCGACACCGCCAGGTCCTTTTCCGTCTCGGCCTGGGTGAAGCTCGACGACAAGGACCGCAACCACACCTTCCTGTCGCAGGCCGGGAACCACGCCAGCGGATTCCAGCTGTATTACTCGAAGTCGTACGACCGGTGGGTCTTCAACCGCCACGCCAAGGACACCGACGACACACAGATCGTCCGTTCCATGAGCGCCGAAACGGCGCAGGCCGGCGTCTGGACCAAGCTGACCGGCGTCTACGACTCCGCGGCCAAGAAGATCCAGCTCTTCGTCGACGAGAAGCCGCAGCCGGCGGCCGAATTCACCACACCCTGGCGCGCCGCCGGCGGCCTGCAGATCGGCCGCCTCTTCTACCGCAGCACCTTTCAGGAGAATGCCGCCGGCGCGATCGACGACATCCGCCTCTCCGAACAGAACTCCGACGTCCCCTGCGCCCGCACCGCCACCGTCGGCCACCGCGGCGCACCGAAGCTCGCCCCGGAGAACACCCTCGCCGCACTGGAAGCGGCCGCCGACCGCGGCGCCGAATGGGTCGAGACCGACGTGCAGTTCACCAAGGACGGCCAGGCCGTCATCATGCACGACCCGACCGTGGACCGGATGACCGACGGATCCGGACGCATCGACCAGCTCACCGCCGAACAGATCGCCAGGCTGACGGTGAAGGGCGGCGGCCGGGTGCCCACCCTGGAACAGGTCCTGACCTCCCTCAAGGAACGGTCCGCACGCCTCCTCCTCGAAATCAAGGGCCCCCAGACCCCGGCCCACGTCGAGCAGACCCTCAAGCTCGTCACCGAGGCCGGAATGGCCGAGCGCACGATGATCCAGTCCTTCGACGAGGCAGTGGTGCGCAACGCCGCCGACTCCCCGTACAAACTGAAGGTCGCCCTGCTCCGCGACACACTCGATCCGGACCCCGTCGCCACGGCCCGTACATTCTCCCTGACGGCCTATTCGGTGTCCTACAAGGCCCTGGCCACCCGCCCCACCGCCCTGGACCAGCTCAAGGCCGCCGGTTTCGACGTCTTCGTCTGGACCGTCGACCGCGAAGCCGACTGGCAGACCGCGACGTCCTGGGGCGTCGACGGCGTCATCACCAACCGCCCGGACGTCTTCCTCCAGTGGCGAAAGGCCCACTGCGCGGAGGCGACTGCCACCCGCTGACACGCCCCGCGGAAAGCCGCCCCCGAAAGCCGCCCCTGAAAACCGTCGCGACAAGGAAAGGCCGGTGCTAACGTCCCGCCATGTCCAAAGCCGAGATCGACGCACTGACCGCCGAGTTCTTCGGCGCCTTCGACAACCGGGGCGGCCGGACCGCCGACGTGTCCCGGATCCGCCGGCTGTTCCTCCCGGAAGGCGTGATCGTGGCGACGGGCCCGAAGTTCGCGGCCTACACCGTGGAGGAGTTCATCGAACCCCGCCGCCAGTTGCTGTCCGAAGGCCGTCTGGTCGAGTTCTCCGAATGGGAGACCTCCGAACGGACCGACATGGCCGGCGACATCGCGTCCCGCTCCGGCGAGTACCGCAAGTCCGGAATCCTGGACGGCGAACCCTTCGAGGGCGGCGGAACCAAAACCCTCCAGTTCGTCCGCACCCCGAACGGCTGGCGCATCAGCGCCTGCGCCTGGTACGACCGGCCCTGAGCGGCGGCCCGGCGCCGCACCGCACGGTGCGGCGCCGGCCGGTCCGTCGGGCCAGGCCGTGTCTTTCGGATCAGCCAGGCGTCGCGGGCCCAGGGTGATCCGAAAGACGCGGCCTAGATGTCCCGGAAGATCTCGATCTGCGCCCCGATCGAGTTCAGCCGCTCCGCCAGGTCCTCGTACCCCCGGTTGATGACATACACGTTGCGCAGCACCGACGTGCCCTCCGCCGCCATCATCGCCAGCAGGATGACCACCGCGGGGCGCAGGGCCGGCGGGCACATCATTTCTGCTGCGCGCCAGCGGGTCGGGCCGTCGATCAGGACGCGGTGCGGGTCCAGGAGTTTGACCTGGGCGCCGAGGCGGTTGAGGTCGGTGAGGTAGATGGCGCGGTTGTCGTAGACCCAGTCGTGGATCAGGGTCTGGCCCTGGGCGCTGGCCGCGATGGCCGCGAAGAACGGGACGTTGTCGATGTTCAGGCCCGGGAACGGCATGGGGTGGATCTTGTCGAGCGGGGCCTGGAGCTTGGAGGGGCGGACCGTCAGGTCGATGAGGCGGGTGCGGCCGTTGTCGGCGGCGTACTCCGCGCTGCGCTCGTGGTTGAGGCCCATCTCCTCCAGGACGGCGAGTTCGATCTCCAGGAACTCGACCGGGACGCGGCGGATCGTCAGCTCGGACTCGGTGACGACGGCGGCGGCCAGCAGGCTCATCGCCTCGACGGGGTCCTCGGACGGCGCGTAGTCCACGTCGCGGTCGATGCGTGCGACGCCGTGCACGGTCAGGGTGGTGGTGCCGACGCCCTCGACCCGTACGCCCAGCTCCTCCAGGAAGAAGCACAGGTCCTGGACCATGTAGTTGGAGGACGCGTTGCGGATGACGGTGACACCGTCGTGGCGGGCCGCGGCGAGCAGCGCGTTCTCGGTGACGGTGTCCCCGCGCTCGGTCAGGACGATCGCGCGCTTGGGGGAGACGGAACGGTCCACGTCGGCGTGGTACGTGCCCTCCGTGGCGGTGATCTCCAGGCCGAAGTGGCGCAGCGCCGTCATGTGCGGCGTGATCGTGCGCGTACCGAGGTCGCAGCCGCCCGCGTACGGGATCTTGAAGTGGTCCATGCGGTGCAGCAGCGGACCGAGGAACATGATGACGCTACGGGTGCGGCGCGCCGCCTCCGTGTCCATGGCGTCCAGGTCGAGTTCGGCCGGCGGCACGATCTCCAGGTCGTTGCCGTCGTTGATCCAGCGGGTGCGGACGCCGATGCTGCCCAGCACCTCCAGGATCCGGTAGACCTCCTCGATCCGGGCCACCCGGCGCAGGGTGGTGCGGCCCGCGTTGAGGAGCGTGGCGCACAGCAGGGCCACGCACGCGTTCTTGCTCGTCTTGACGTCGATGCTCCCGGACAGGCGCCGGCCGCCGACGACGCGAAGGTGCATGGGCCCCGCGTACCCGAGCGAGACGATTTCACTGTCGAGAGCCTCGCCGATCCGCGCGATCATCTCAAGGCTGATGTTCTGGTTACCGCGTTCGATGCGATTGACCGCGCTCTGGCTCGTGCCGAGCGCCTCCGCGAGCTGCGTCTGGGTCCAGCCCCGGTGCTGCCGCGCGTCGCGGATGAGCCTGCCGATGCGTACGAGGTAGTCGTCTGCCATGAGCAAGACGGTATCTCAGATATGAGATCGAGGAGTAACCGGGCGTCCGGCGGGGTGAAAGAAGGGGCTGTACTGCCGTGGCGAGGGCTTGTTCTACTACAATGCGAACAAAGGGAGGCGCTCATGAATGCCGTGCACACTCCGTCCGTCCCGCCCGTGGCCCGCCGCCCCTGGCGGGCGCTGGTCGCCGTACTGCCGTTCGTCCTCGCGGCCGTGGCCGTGGCCGCGGTCTTCCGGGCCCTGCGGGACCGGATACCTGAGCCGCTGGCCGTGCACTTCACCCCCGGCGGCGCCAGTGACGGTTTCGTCGAGGGGTCCGGGTTCCTGACGATATGTATGGGTATGCCACTCGTCTTCGGTGCCGTCATCGGCGTTCTGGTGCTGCGCGACGAAGCGGCGGGCGCGCTGCGCTGGGTGATCAGCGTCGGGTACGGGCTGGCGGGCGCGTTCGGCTGCCTGACGGTATCGACCCTGCTGGTGAACGCGGACGCCGGTGACGCGTCGGCGGTCCGGTTCCCGCCGGCGCACCTGGGAGTCGCCCTGGGCGTGGCGGTGGCGAGCGGGGCGGTGGGCCGGCTGTGCGCGGGCCGCGACCGGGTGCGGGCGGACAAGGTGGCCGGGCCGGCGCGGACGACACCCCTCGCCCTCGCGGACGGTGAGGCCGCCGGCTGGTCGCGGACCGTGGGCTCGCCCGTCCTGGTCGTGCTGGGCCCTGGTTTCCTGGGCGTCGGCGTGCTCTTCGGTCTGACGGGGAACTGGGTCGGCGCGGTGGCCTTCGCCGTCGCGTCCCTGTCCAGCGTGGCGTTCGCGGGCGTACGGGTCACCGCCGACCACCGCGGCCTGACCGTCGCCTCGCCCCTGGTGCCGCGCCCCCGGCTGCGCATCCCCCTCGCCCGGGTGGTGGAGGCCGGGGTCCAGCAGATCAGCCCGCTGGCCGACTTCGGCGGCTGGGGCTACCGGCTCCGGTCCGGGCGCAGCGGCATCGTGCTGCGTACGGGCGAGGCGCTGGCGCTGCGGCTGACGAACGGCCGGGTGTTCGTGGTGACCGTCGACGACGCGGCGACCGCGGCCGCGCTCCTGAACGCCCTGGCGGCCAGGGCCCGTACGGCCGGCCCGGGCGCCGGTCCCGTCTCCGACTCCGGCCAGGGGGTCTGACGTGCTGTTCCGTATCGACCACGCCTCACCGGTCCCGCTCGGCGACCAGATCGCCGCATCGGTCCGGGGCGCGCTCGCCGAGGGCTCCGTACGGTCCGGCGAGCGGTTGCCCGCGGCCCGGTCGGTCGCCGAGTCGCTGGGCGTCAACGTCCATACGGTGCTCCGCGGTTACCAGCGCCTGAAGCACGAGGGCCTGATCGAGCTCCGCCGCGGCCGCGGTGCCGTGGTGACCGGTGATGCCTCCCCGGGCCGCGTACGCCTGACCGAACGCGTGGGGCAGCTGGTGGCCGAGGCCCGCGACCTCGGCCTCACGGACGACGAGGTCGTGGCCCTGGTCCGGACGGGGCTGTCGGCGGGGTGAGGCAAAGAGGAGGGTGGGGAGTGACGCAGGTCACTCCTCCTGCCCGTCACAGGCGCGCGGCCGCCGGCATCCCGTAGGTGAACCGATGACACAACGGGAGGCAGACATGAAGGTCCTGGTGGTGGGGGCGGGTTACGCGGGAACCATCGCGGCGAACCGGCTGGCCAAGCGGGCGAGGTCGGCCGTGCGGATCACGGTCGTCAACCCCCGCCCGGACTTCGTCGAACGGGTGCGGCTGCACGAGGAGATCGCCGGGACCGGAACCGCGGCGACCCCGCTGACGGCGATGCTGAGCGCCGGGATCACCACCCGGACCGGCACCGTCGACAAGATCGGCGACGGCCAGGTGACGCTCGCCGACGGGACCGGTCTCGACTTCGACCGGCTGGTGCTCGCGGTGGGCAGTACGGTCGCGCCGCTGCCGGGCACCGTCCCCGCGGGAACCTGGGAGGGAGCGCGGGAGGCGCGGGCCGCGCTGGCCGGACTGCCCGGCGGGGGAGTGGTCACCGTCATCGGCGGCGGGCTGACGGGCATCGAAACCGCGTCCGAGATCGCTTTCGGCCGCCCCGATCTCCGTGTGCGGCTCGTGGGGGAGACGATCGCCGCGAGCCTTTCGGAGCGTGCGCGGCAGCGCGTACGTGACGGTCTGAACCGCCTGCGCGTGGAGGTCGTGGAGGACGGTGTCACGCAGGTCGAACCCGGCGCCGGGGAAGGCGGAGCCGACCTGGTGCGGCTCGGTTCGGGCGCGCGGTTCAGCTCCGGCCTCACGCTGTGGGCGGTCATCGGTACCGTGCCCGGCCTGGCCGCCCGCAGCGGTCTTGAGGTGACGGCCGACGGGCGCGCGGTGGTCGACGCGCAGCTGCGCAGCGTGACCGACCCGCGGATCTTCGTCGTCGGAGACTGCGCGGCGGTTCCCGGCTCGCGGGCGGCCTGCGCCACCGCCATGCCGCAGGGCGCACACGCCGCGGATACGCTGGCGCGCGTGATCGAGGGACGCGAGCCCGAGCCGTACTCCATGGGCTACGTCGGACAGGCGCTGAGCCTGGGCCGGCAGGACGGGCTGCTCCAGGTCGGCCGCAGGGACGACACGGTGCGGCGGCTGCACTTCGCCGGGCGCACCGCGGCCGTGGTCAAGGAGCGGATCTGCCGTTACGCGAAGTTCAGCGTCCGCACCGCGACGTACACCTGGCTGCGGGGCCCGAAGTGACCGGGCGGCCGGAGACGGTGGCCGGACAGCCGGACGGGCAGCCCGATCGAGCCGCCGGACTGCTGGGCCGGGTCGCCGACCAGCCCGACCGAGCTCCCGGCCGGCCGGACCGGGCCTCCGACGCCGCACCGCCCGATCCCGCCCACGAGTTCACCACCCACCGCCCCCTGCTGTTCTCGATCGCCTACGAGATCCTCGGGTCGGTGGCCGACGCCGAGGACGTCCTGCAGGACAGTTACCTGCGGTGGCGGTCGGTGGACCGTACCTCCGTGGAGAACCCGCGGGCCTACCTGGCGCGGATCGTCACCCGGCAGGCGCTCGGCGTACTGCGGTCGGCCGCCCGCCGCCGGGAGGAGTACGTGGGGCCGTGGCTGCCCGAGCCGCTGGCGACCGACGCCGTGGGCGAGGCGCCCGACGGCATCGACCATGTGCTCACCGGCGAGGCGGTGACCACCGCGATGCTGCTGGTGCTGGAAGCCCTGTCGCCCGCCCAGCGCGCGGTGTTCGTGCTGCGCGAGGTGTTCGGCTTCGACTACGCGGAGATCGCCGCCGCGGTGGGCAAGTCCGAGGCCGCCGTACGGCAGCTGAACCAGCGCGCCCGCAGCAGCGTGCGCGCGCGGCGGCAGGCGGCGGTCGCCACCCCCGCCGAGGCGCGGCCGGTCGCCGAACGGTTCATGGCGGCGGCCGCGACCGGTGACGTCCAGGGTCTGATGGACCTGCTCGCCCCCGACGTGGTCTTCCTGGGCGACGGCGGCGGCGTGGTCAGCGCGGTACGGCGTCCCGTGACCGGGCCGGACAAGGTGGCCAGGCTGCTCCTCGGGCTGCTGGCCAAGGGCGCGCGCTTGGGCGAGGTCGACATCCGTACCGGCGTCCACAACGGCATGCCCTCCGTCATGGTGCTCATCGACGGCGTACTCGACCAGGTGACCTCGGTCGAGATCCGCGACGGTGCCGTGACGGCGGTCTACTGCGTCCGCAACCCGCAGAAGCTCACCGCGGTCACGGTGTGACGTGCCGCGTGCCCTGCGCCCAACCCGGTGTCCAGACCCCGCTCTCCGGGCGGCCGGGGTACGCGGACGTCAGGTGCTCCCGCAGTGCGGTCAGGGCGGGGTGCGGGTTGTCGGTGCGCCAGATCAGTGAGTGCGGGTAGACCGGGGTCGGGTCGCGCAGGGGGATGCGCCGCAGGTCGTGGCCGGCGGGCCAGACCAGCGGCGTCTGCTCGCTGACGAAGGTCGCCAGCGTCGAGGAGTCCGCGATGGTGTCGAGGAGGGGCTCGATACCGAAGTTGGGGCCGACCGCGTCGATGGTGAGACCGAACGCGGCGGCGAGTTCGTCGTAATAGGCGGCCCATTCGGTGCCGGGCAGATTGCCGGGCATCCAGATCCGGCGCCCGGCGAGCTGGGCGGGGGTGATCGAGGGGGCGGCGGCGAACTCGTGGGCCGGCCCGGTGAACAGGTACAGCGGTTCGTCGAAGACCGGCGTGGCCTCGACGCCCTCGGGGAGCGGTCGGCCCGGCACGGTCACGGCGCGGAAGGTCGCGTCGATCGTCCCGGACCGGACGGCGGCGACGGCCGTGGCGGAGTCGAGCAGGGTCACGACGTCGAGGTCGGTCCCGGGGTGCGCGCGGTGGAAGTCCCGCAGCAGCCCCGCCACCGACAGCCGGCGGCCGATCACGTCGACGCGCAGCGCCCGGCGCCCCGGCCGCACGGAAGCGGCGGCCCGCTCCTCGGCCTGGAGCAGCGCCCGGGCGTACGGCAGGAACGCCTGCCCGTCGATGGTCAGCCGGGCCCCGCGGGCCGTACGGCTGAACAGCTGCACGCCGAGGTCCTTCTCCAGCACGGCGATGCGCTTGGAGACGGCCTGCGGGGTGATCGCCAGGTCGGCGGCGGCCTCCTGGAACTGGCCCGCGTCCACGGCGGTGACGAAGGTACGTACGGCGGTGAGATCCACACCGCCCATCCTAGGCGGACAACCAGCGGTTGATTCCGTGCGGCGAAATGGTTGTTTGATTCCGCTCCTGCCCGCTCGCTTTGATGACGCGAGTCAACGTGTGGTTTCGCGGGTGCTCCCGCAGCCATACCGCCACCCCCCTCACTCCGGAGGTGACCCGCCCATGCCGGATTCCTTCGTCCACCTGCACAACCACACCGAATACTCGATGCTGGACGGCGCGCAGAAGCTGACTCCGATGTTCGGCGAGGTGGCCCGGCAGGGGATGCCGGCGATCGCCATGAGTGATCACGGCAACATGTTCGGTGCCTACGAGTTCGCGCAGGTCGCCAAGGGCTTCGAGGGCGTCAGGCCGATCATCGGCATCGAGGCGTACGTGGCGCCTTCGTCCCGGTTCGCCCGGAAGCAGGAGTTCTGGGGACCGGGCGGGCGCCGCGCCGTCGGCGCGGACGGCGAGGGCTCGAAGGACGTCTCCGGCGGCGGCCGGTTCACCCATATGACCATGTGGGCGCGGAACAGCCAGGGCCTGCGCAACCTCTTCCGGCTCAGCACGCAGGCGAGCTACGAGGGCCAGTTCCCCGCGGGCAAACCGCGGATGGACCGCGAGCTGATCGCCGCACGGCCGGACGGCATCATCGCCACCACCGGCTGCCCCTCCGGCGAGATCCAGACCCGCCTGCGGCTGGACCAGTACGCCGAGGCGAAGGCCGCCGCCGCGGCGTACCAGGACATCTTCGGCCGCGAGAACTACTTCCTGGAGCTGATGGACCACGGCCTGGACATCGAGCGGCAGGTCCGCGCGGGCCTGCTGCGCCTGGCCACGGAACTCGACATCCCCCTCCTGGCCACCAACGACGCGCACTACGTCACCGAGGACCAGGCAGACGCCCACGACAGCCTGCTGTGCATCGGTGTCGGCAGGAACAAGGACGACCCGGACCGCTTCCGTTTCCACGGCTCCGGTTACCACCTCAAGAGCGCGGCCGAGATGCGCCGCCTGTTCGCGGAGCTTCCGCAGGCCTGCGACAACACCCTGCTGATCGCCGAACGCGTCGAGCCGTACGACGAGGTCTTCGACCATGCCGACGAGATGCCGCGATTCCCGGACGTGCCCGAAGGCGAGACGCAGGAGTCGTGGCTGCGCAAGGAAGTCCTCAAAGGGCTGGCGCTGCGCTACGGGACGCCGGTGCCCGCGCACATCATGGACCGCTTCGAGACCGAGATGTCGGTCATCGGCCCGATGGGGTTCAGCTCCTACTTCCTCGTCGTGGCGGACATCTGCCGGCACGCCCGGGAGCAGCGGATCCCGCTCGGTCCCGGCCGGGGCTCGGCCACCGGCTCCCTCGTCGCCTACGCCACCCGGATCACCGAGCTGTGCCCCCTGGAGCACGGCCTGCTGTTCGAACGGTTCCTGAACCCCGAGCGCATCAACCCCCCGGACGTGGACCTCGACTTCGACGACCGGCAGCGCGACCGGATGGTCCGCTACGTCACCGAGAAGTACGGCGCGGAGTACACCGCCCTGGTCAACACGTTCGGCAGGATCAAGGCCAAGAACGCGATCAAGGACGCGTCGCGCATCCTCGGCTACCCGTACGCCCACGGCGAGCGGATCACCAAGGCGCTGCCGCCCGACCAGAACGGCAGGCCCGCCCCGCTGGCCGCCGTCTTCGACCCCGCCCACGAGCGGTACGGCGAGGCCGCCGAGCTCCGGCGGCTGTACGACGACGATCAGGACGTACGGCGGGTCCTGGACACCGCCCGCGGGGTGGAGGGCCTCACCCGCGGCACCGGTGTGCACGCCGCGGCGGTGATCCTCTCCAAGACGAGGCTCACCGACCGGATCCCGCTGCACCTGCGCGCCGCGGACGGCGTGCGGATCACCGGCTTCGACTATCCGTCCTGCGAGGCCATGGGCCTGGTCAAGATGGACTTCCTGGGCCTGCGCAACCTGGGCGTCATCGACCAGGCGATCGAGAACATCCGCGAGAACCGGGGCATCGGCCTGGCCACCGTGGACCCCCTGGACGGCGACCCGGACACCGTGGTGATCCCGCTGGACGACGCGAAGACGTACCGGCTGCTGGCGGAGGGCAACACGTTCGGTGTCTTCCAGCTCGACGGCGGCGGCATGCGCGTCCTGCTCCGGCAGATGGAGCCCACCCGCTTCGAGGACATCGCCGCGGTCAACGCCCTCTACCGGCCCGGCCCCATGGCCGCCGACGCGCACACCCACTACGCGCACCGCAAGACCGGCCGCCAGGAGATCACCCCGATCCACCCGGAGCTGCGCGAGGCGCTGGAGCCGATCCTCGGCACCACCTTCCACCTGCTCGTCTACCAGGAGCAGATCATGGCCATCGCCCGGGAACTGGCCGGCTACACCCTCGGCGGCGCCGATCTGCTGCGCCGCGCGATGGGCAAGAAGAAGCCGGAGGTGCTGGCCGCTGAGTGGGACAGGTTCCACGCGGGCATGCGGAACAACGGCTTCAGTACGGAAGCCGTCACGGCGCTGTGGGACGTGATGCTGCCGTTCTCCGGCTACGCGTTCAACAAGTCGCACACCGCCGGGTACGGCCTGGTCTCGTACTGGACCGCCTACCTCAAGGCGAACTACCCGGCCGAGTACATGGCGGCCCTGCTCACCTCGGTCGGCGACGACAAGGACAAGGCCGCGGTCTATCTGGCCGACGCCCGCAGGAACGGCGTACGGGTCCTGCAGCCCGACGTGAACGAGTCCGCCGCCGAGTTCACGGCCGTCGGCGACGACGTACGGTTCGGGCTGCGGTCCGTGCGCAACGTCGGCGAGAACGTCATCGAGGCCGTCGTCGACGCGCCGCCGGCGCGGGAAGTTCACCTCGTTCGCCGATTTCCTCGACAAGGCGGGGCTGCCCGCGCTGAACAAGAGGGCCGTGGAGTCCCTGATCAAAGCGGGCTCCTTCGACTCGCTGGGGCACTCCCGCAAGGGCCTCATCGCCGTCCACGAGGACGCCCTCGACTCGGTCGTCCCCGTGAAGAAAGCCGCCGCCTTCGGACAGGACGACCTCTTCACCGGTCTGGACGGATCAGGAAGCGGCGAACCGGCCTTCGGCCTCGACTTCCCGTCGACAGCGAGGAGTGGCCCCGCAGACAGCTCCTGGCCACCGAACGGGACATGCTGGGCCTCTACGTCTCCGCCCACCCGCTGGACGGCGCCGAGCACATCCTCGCCGGCGCCCGCGACTGCTCCGTCGCCGAACTGCTCGCCTCCGGCCGCACCACCGGGGACGTACGGCTCGCCGGACTGATCACCGGCGTCCAGCTGAAGATGACCAGACAGGGCAACGCCTGGGCCGTCGTGACCCTCGCCGATCGCGACGCCGCCGTCGAGGTGCTCTTCTTCCCCGCCGCTCACCAGCTCGTCCGGCACGCCCTGACGGAGGACAACGTCATCTCCGTCAAGGGGAAGGTCGAGGACCGGGACGGAAGGGTGCAGGTCTTCGGCAGGGAACTCGCCGTACTGGACGTCTCCTCCGCCGAGCACGGCGGAAGGCCCCCGGTACGGCTCACCCTCCCCGCCCACCGGATCACCGAACAGTCCGTCAGGGAACTGAAACGCATCCTCGCGGACCACCCGGGCGACACCCCGGTCCACCTCAGCGTCCGCGGCGCCCGCAGGACGACCGTGTACGCCCTGCGGGCCGAGGTGGACGCCACCGCCGTCGCGTCCGAGATCAAGGGCGCGTTCGGGGCGGACGCGTGGACGGGGTTCGCGTGAGCGGCGCCACCGTCAGCCTCGCAGGAACTCCAGCACGGCATCCGTCTGCCCGAAGATCGCATGCCCGACCCCCGGCAGGACCCGTACCGTCGCGTCCGGAACGTGCTCCCGTACGCGGCGCACCGAGCCCGCCGAGTCGAAGAAGGCGTCGTCGCTGCCGACGATCAGCAGCACGGGTACGTCCAGACCGCGCAGCGCCTCGTCCGAGAACCGCGGCAGCCGCGCCGAACGCGGCTTGAACTGGGTGAACGTCAGCACCACGTGGTCGAGCACCGGCCCGGCCGCGAGGGTGCGCAGGCCCGTGGCGCTGCGCACCGAGCGGCGGATCCCCCAGCGCCCGAACGGCCGCAGCAGCAGGGTCCTGAAGAGCAGCCCCACCCGCTGCTTCCCCAGGCCGCCGGGGCACAGCAGGACCAGGCGGGACACCCGGCCCGGGCGGCGGGTGGCGTAGTCCAAGGCCGTCCAGCCGCCCAGGGACGTGCCGACGACGGAGGCGGACGCGATGCCCAGCCCGTCCAGTACCTCGTCGAGCCACCGCGCGTACGCGTCGGAAGCCAGGGGAGGGCGGGACGGCGCGCTCAGGCCCGGTTCGCCGATGAGGTCGACGGCGTACGTACGGAAGTGCCGTGACCAGGTGGCGACGTCGCCCTGCCACATGGTGGCGTTCGCTCCCGAGCCGTGCAGCAGGACCAGGGGCGGAGCGTCCTGCGGCCCGGAGGCGAGCACGAACGTCTCGCCCTCCCGCGTCGGCACCCGTATCCGCTCGGCGGGAACGGGCCAGTGGTCCAGCGCTTCCCGATAGCGCCGCCGGAGTTCACGCGCGCCGGCCGCGGACTTGTAGATCGCGCTGGTGTCGTTGCTGCCGCTGCCGCTGCCGCTGCCGCTGCCGCTGCCGCTGCCGCTGCCGCTGCCGCTGCCGCTGCCGCCTGTGTCTGTGTCTCTGCTCATGAGTCGAGCACCCCCTCGATGTAGTCGAACAGCCGGGCCGTGTCACCCAGACCGCCGAGAATGACGACCTTCATCCGGCCCCGCTCCGGGTCGTACACCGTCTGGATCCGCAGCGGCCGGTCGTCGTGGCCGCGGTGGGCGGCCGAGCTGGTCAGGAGGGTGGAGAGCCGGTCGGCGGTCCGGGCGTCGACCGCGTCGATCTCCACGATGCTCGACACCTCACTGTGCCGCCGCCCCTCGGCGGCCTCCCCGGCCCCCGCGGCCGGGACCGGTCGGCCGGTGAAGGCTTCCAGGTCCTCGTGCGCGATCCGGTACTGCTTGCCGATGCGTACGGCGGCCAGTCGCCCGTCGCGCACGTAGTTGCGGACGGTGCGTACGTGCAGGCCCAGGAGCTCGGCCACTTGGTCTACGGAGTAGAGACGGTCGTTCACGAAAATACCCTAACCTCCCCTGTCCAATGGATCAACAGGGAAGGTTAGGGAAGGTTGGGGGAGGTTGGGGAAGGTCGAGGTAGGGAGTTGGCGTCTACCGCCCCGAACCCCGGGTCCGTACCAGCAGCCACAGGAAGTACGGCGTGCCGATGACCGCCGTGAGGAGGCCCGCGCCGAGTTGGGCCGGGGCGATCACCGTTCGGCCCACCACGTCGGCCGTGCCGACCAGCGCCGCGCCCAGCAGGAGTGCCACCGGCACCACCCGTACGTGCCGGCGGCCCACCAGGGCGCGGGCGGCGTGCGGGGCGACGAGGCCGACGAAGGCGATGGTGCCGGCGGCGGCGACGGCCGCGGCGCTCAGCAGGACGCCCAGGGCGAGGAAGCCGAGGCGGGCCCGGGGGACGCCCAGGCCGAGCAGCTTCGGGGTGTCCTCGTCGAGGGAGACCAGGTCGAGTTCGGTGCGCCGCACGACCGCCACGGTGACCCCCGCCGCCAGCACGACGGCGAGCGGCACCAGGTCGGGCAGGGTGCGTCCGTACGTCGAACCGGAGAGCCAGGTCAGCGCCTTGGTCGCGTTGAACGGATCGGTCAGGACGATGAACAGGCTGATCAGGGCGGCGCTCGCGGTGGCGACGCCCATACCGACCAGCACCAGGCGGTTCTGCCGGAAGCCGCCGCGCGCGGACAGTCCGAACACCAGGGCGGCGGCGAGGGCGGCGCCCGCGAAGGCGGCGGCGGCCAGGACCGCCGGACCGGCTCCGGGCGCGGTCGTCACCAGGAGCACCGCGCCCAGCGCCGCGCCGCCGGAGACGCCCATGACGCCCGGTTCGGCCAGCGGGTTGCGGGTCACCGCCTGGACCAGGGTGCCCGACAGGGCGAGGGCCGCGCCCGCGAGGAGGGCGGCGAGGACGCGCGGCACCCGGGTGTCGAGGACGAAGGAGACGGCCCGTCCCGCCCTGCCCTGCGCCCAGTTCATGACGTCGCCGAGCAGCAGCTTGGAGTCACCGAGCAGGACGGCGGCGACGGTCACGGCGATCAGTACCGCCACCAGCGTCCCGGCCACCGTCAGGAAGACCTTCCGGCTACGGATGCGCAGCCGGTCGGGCGGGGCGGCGGCGCCGGTGTCCCGGCCCCGGGTCGCCAGTACCACCAGGAAGACGGCACCGACCAGGCTCGTCACCACGCCCGTCGGCACGGCCACCGCCACGTCGGCCGGCACCAGCGCCCGCAGGGCGACGTCCGAGCCGAGCACCAGCGCCGCGCCGGTCAGCGCGGACCGGGTCAGGCTCGCGCGCGTCCGGGCGAAGCCGCGGTAACGGCGCGCCAACAGGCGTACGACGGCCGGGGCGCTCAGCCCGACGAAGCCGATCGGCCCGGCGAGGGTGACGGCGGTGGCGGAGAGCAGTGCGGCGAGGACGACGGTGGTCACCCGGGTGGCCCGTACCGGTACGCCCAGCCCCCGCGCGGCGTCGTCGCCGAGGGCCAGGGCGTCGATCCGGCGGGCGGCCAGGAGCAGACCCGCCAGTCCGGCGACGGCGAGCGGCAGCATCCACAGCACCCCGCCGAAACCGTTCTGCGCGATGCTGCCCTGGTTCCAGGCGTACAGCCCCTCCGTCCGCTCGGGAAACAGGAGCAGCAGCCCCTCCGTGACGGAGGTGAGCCCGAGGGTGAGAGCGCTGCCCGCCAGGACCAGGCGTACGGTCCCGGTCCCCAGGCCGGACAGCCCGAGCACGACGGCCGCGGCCGCCAGGCCGCCGGCGAAGGCGACGCCGGAGGAGGCGAGCACCGGCAGCGAGACACCGGTCGCGGCGGTCAGCCCGACGGAGAGGTACGAACCGGCGTTCACGGCGAGGGTGTCCGGCGCGGCCAGCACGTTACGGCTGACGGCCTGGAGCGCGGCGCCCGCCGTGCCGAGCGCCGCGCCGACCAGCAGCCCGGCGGCCATGCGCGGCAGCCGGGAGGCGACGACGACGGAGGCGTCCGCCGCGTCGGCCTGCCCGGTGAGCGCCTTCCACACCTCCGCCGCGCCGACGCCGGAGCTGCCCTGGGCGATGTCGACGAGCGCGAGCGCAGTGATCAGCAGGACGAGCCCGGCCGTCACCGCGGCCGCGCCGCCCTTCCGGGAGGCCGCCGTCGAGTCGGGGGCGGGGGGAGCGGTCGTGGTGACGGCCATGATGTCTACGCGCGCCCCGCCGTCACTTCGTCAGCGCGGCGACGACGGAGTCGACGTACGACTCCATCGACGCGGTGCCGCCGAACATCCACACACCGTCGGGCAGCCGGTGCACCTTGCCCGCCTTCACGAACGGCAGCGACTTCCACACCGCGTTGTCGGCGAGCGCTCCGGTGAACGGGGTGGCGCTCCGGTCGTCGTCGCTGCCGATGTACGCGAACTCCACGTCACCCAGCTTGGTCAGCCCCTCGACGTCGGTGGTGGCGAGCCCGTAACCGGGGTCACCCTGCACCGTCCAGGGGTTCCTCAGCCCGAGCTTCCCGTTCACCGCGCCGACCAGCGAACCGCTGGTGTACGGCCGGATGGAGACCTGGCCGCTCTTGACGTACCCGTCGGCGAAGGCGAACTCCGTCCCCTTGTGCCCGGCCTGCTCCAGCTTCCGCCGGCCCTCCGCGAGCTTCGCCTCGAAGCCCTTCTTGAGCTCGCCGGCCCGCTGGGTGGTGCCGGTGGCCTTGGCGATCAGGTCCAGGTCCGCGGTCATCTGCCCGATCGGATCGGTGGCGTCGGCGGCCTTCAGGTCCAGCACCGGGGCGATCTTCCGCAGCTGGGCCAGGGCGGCCTTGGGCAGGTCGCTGGTGGCGACGATGAGGTCGGGCGCGATCGCGGCGACGGTGTCCATGCTCGGCTCGCCGCGGGTGCCGATGTCCTTCGGCTCGTTCTTCAGCGGTGCGGCCCGGTCCCAGGTCCTGTAGCCCTTGACGTCGGCGACGCCGGCCGGCGCGACGCCCAGTGCGACCAGGTGCTCGACGACGTTCCACTCGGTGCCGACGACCTTCTTGGCGGGCCCGTCCAGCTCCACCTTCGTACCGGACGCGCCGGTGAGGGTGAGGTGCCCGGCGGACTTCTCCGTCCGGTCGGCGGCGGGCTCGGTGGTGCCGCACGCGCCCAGGGTGAGGGCGGCGGCGGTGGCCGCCGCGACGGTGAGCAGGAGTCGTCTCATGAGGTGGCACCGAGCCTTTCGCCGTGCGCGCCGCGCGCGCTGTGCTGGTTGTCGTGCGGGGTGTCGCCGTCCGGCACCCGTGTGCCGTCCCGCGGGGTGTCGTCGTCCGGCGTCCGCCGGGTGTGGTGGCGGCCGATCGCGCGGGTGCGCAGCCGCCCGGTCGACGGATCGGTGGAGACCTCGATGCGGATGCCGTACGTGTCCGTCAGCCGCTCCGGGGTCAGGACGTCCTCGGGCTGCCCGTCGGCGACCACCCGCCCCTCCCGGAGCAGCACGATCCGGTCGGCGACGGCCGCCGCCTGGTCCAGGTCGTGCAGCACCACCCCGACGGCGATCCCGTGGTCGTCCGCCAGGTCCCGTACCAGGTCCAGGAGTTCCACCTGGTACCGCAGATCGAGGTAGGTCGTCGGCTCGTCCAGCAGCAGTACGCCGGTGTCCTGCGCGAGGCACCCCGCGAGCCACACCCGTTGCAGCTGGCCGCCGGAGAGGTGTTCGGCGCCCCGCTCGGCGAGGTCGGCGACCCCGGTCATACGGAGCGCCCGCTCCACCGCCGCCGGCCCGTCCGGGTCGGCCCGGCCCCAGCGGCCCCGGTACGGGTACCGCCCGAACTCCACGACGTCACGCACGGTCAGTCCGCTGGGCGTGGGGCGGCCTTGAGGCAGCAGCGCCACCCGCCGCGAGAACGCGCGGGGCGACAGCGCGAAGCCGTCCGTCCCCTCCCCGAGGGTCAGCGCCGCGCTCCGCGCCCGCTGGAGTCGCGCCACGGTCCGCAGCAGCGTCGACTTCCCACTGCCGTTCGGGCCGACCAGGACGGTCACCCGCCCGGGCGAGAGCTGGAGGGACGCCTCGTGCACGACGTCGACACCGTCGTACGCCACGGTGACATCCGTGGCGGAGAGGGTGTGGCCGCGGGAGCGCGCGGCCTGGGGGAGTTCTTCACCGGCCTTCACGCGGCAAAGGTTAGCCTAACCTAATTTTTGGCCGGTTCCGGGTGGCCGAGGCCGGTCTCCGCCGGTCGGCGGCCTGTACGGGGTGCCCGGACAACTGCATGCGCCCACGCTTCAGCCGACCGCGCCCCGACCTCCTCCCACCGCGATGCGGCCCTCGCCTCCGAGGCCGTGGCGGGCCTCTGCGGACTGTCAGGCGAGGGGCCAGTTGCGCAACGCCGCGTCGGCCACCTGCTGGAGTTCGGAGCGGCCGGCGCCGCCGGCGGCCTGGACGGCGATGCCGTTCGCCACGGTCATGACGTACCGGGCGAGCAGCTCCGGATCCGCGCCCGGGGGCAGATCCCCCTCGTCGACGGCCTGCTGGAAGCGGTCGCGGAGCCGGGTCACGCCGTCCTCGCGCCAGGCGGTCAGGGCGTCCCTGGCCACCCGTCCGGAGTCGCCGGCGGCCAGCGAGCCCTGCACGCCCAGGCATCCGGCGGGGCAGCCGGGGCGGGTGGTCGTGTCGACCGAGCCGGCGAGGAACGCCGTGGCCACCTCCCGTGCGCTCGGCAGCTCCAGCGCGCGGGCCGCGTAGGAGGCGGGGCCTTCGGTGTAGCGCTCCAGAGCCTTGCGGAACAGCGTCTCCTTGTTGCCGAAGGCCGCGTACATGCTCTTGCGGGTGATGCCCATGGCGCCGGTCAGGTCGGTCAGGCTGGCGCCCTCGTAACCCTGCTCCCAGAACACCGTCATCGCCCGCTCCAGGGCCTGGTCGGCGTCGAAGCCCCGCGGCCGGCCGATCGGTGCTCTCCGGGTGTTCTCCACGGCCCCATCCTACCGCTGCGATACCGATCGGTGCAGAAGTGCTACGGTCTCTTTCTGCACCGATCGGTATCTAACTCTCGGGAGTTCGGGCAATGGGACAACTGCACGGCAAGACCGCTGTCGTCACCGGCGGCAGCACCGGAATCGGCCTGGCCACCGCCACGCGGCTGGCGTCCGAGGGGGCCCATGTGTTCATCACCGGCCGCCGCGAGGACGCGCTTGACAGGGCCGTCGAGTCGATCGGTTCCGCGGTCACCGCGGTGCCGGGCGACATAGCGGAACCGGCCGACCTGGACCGGCTGTACGACGCGGTCCGTGACCGGGGTCAGGGCCTGGACGTGCTGTTCGCCAACGCGGGCACGGCCGCGCTCGCACCGCTGGCGCAGGCCACCCAGGAACAGTTCGACCAGATCTTCGGCGTCAACGTCCGCGGCACACTGCTCACCGTGCGGAAGGCGCTGCCACTGCTCAACGACGGCGCCTCGGTGATCCTGAACGACTCCATCCGCGCCGACGACGGCCGGCAGGCCTTCGGCCTGTACGCGGCGTCGAAGGCCGCCGTCCGGTCCCTCGCGCGCACCTGGGCCAACGAACTGAAGGACAGGGGCATCCGCGTCAACGCGGTCGCGCCGGGCGCGATCGACACCCCCGGGGCCGACATCGCCATCGGCGGGGAGAACGCGGCCGCCCTCAAGGCGGAACTCGCGGCGGGAGTACCGATCGGCCGGCTGGGGCGCCCGGAGGAGGTCGCCGCCGCCGTCGCCTTCCTCGCTTCCCCGGACAGCAGCTTCATGCTCGGCACCACCCTGCACGTCAACGGCGGCGAGAACCAGTTCTGATGTCCCGCCTCAATCAGTTCCAGGTCATATTGATCTCCCGCCCGAAATTGACGTATCCAGCGCGTTGGAAGGCGTTCGCCATCGGGACGTTGCCCAGGTCTGTGGACGCGCGGATGCGGGGGACGTCCTGTTCGGCAAGGATGCGGGTGCCCTCGGCGAGAAGGTCGTCGATGTAGCCATTGCCGCGGTGCGAGGGGAGGACCGCGATGTAGGCGATGATCGGGTTGTAGCCGTTGTGGGCCGGGAGAACGAACCCCACTGGTTCTCCGTCGGGCAACGTTGCGATCCGCCACCAGTCCCGCGGGCTCGTGTAGCGCGCGAGTTCGTCCTCGTAGTGCTTGGCGGCCGACTCCTGGGCGGACATCCGGGTCAGGTCGTCCCGGCCATGTGCGTCCAGTGTCCCGTCCAAAACCGAGGCCATCAGCGCCACGAGTTCATCGGTATCGCGGATCGGCCGGAACGCAAGGCGCTCGGTGGGCATGGGGACTGGTGATTCCGGGCGCCATTCCAGCCGCAGTCGTTCGACGAAGAGCCGGGCACCGGTCCTCTCCAGTACTGTCATCCGGTCCTCGACGGCTTGTCCGGTCACCGTGTTCTCGCGCCAGTCCGGCGGGACGAGACGGCTGTACTCAGGGGGACGCGATCCGTTCGAAAGGGTGGCGGCCATCGCGGTGTGCAGGAGTCGCACCCCGGTGTCCCTGTGATCGGAATTCGCCACGTTGTCCTCGATGTCGAGGACATCGAGGAGGAGGGGTGTGTCGCCGCCGGCCCGACTCCACCAGGCAGCTCTGGCCAGTAGGCGGTCACCGCGCAGGGCGACCCACATCCATTCCGGGCGTCGGCGGCCGACGGCCAGGTCGTCTGCCAGTTCCTCGTTGAGGATGTAGGGCAGTTGGGAGAAGAGGCCGAGTTCTTCGGGTCCGTTGATGGGACGCATGGTCAGGTCGTTCTGTTTCACGGTTCAGGCACGCTCCGGTGAAGGCGCCCGTCCGCTCCGGGGTCAGACGCGGTCCGCGCCCCGGAAGGACGCAAGCGCGGTGATCATGGGGATCATCGGCTTATCCCTCCTCTCGGTGTCGTGCCCTCACCCTCGTGGCAGGGGCCCGGTCGCAACGTCTATCCAACTGCGGCCCCTGTGCACAAACCGTTTTCGATCACCCCGCGTGTGGCCGTGCCAGCAGCGGGGGACGTCAGGGGACAGGTCCGGAAGTACTTGAGCGTGTCGGAGACTTCGGCGCCGTTGCGGGTGGTCGACGAGATGTTGTGCACCTCGTCGACCAGGACCAGGCTGCAGCGGGCGTCGATGAGTACGCCGACCACGGCCTCGAAGATGTCCGTCATGCTCAGCCGGGCACGGACGGGCAGGCCGAGAAATCGGGTGAACTCAGCCGCGACCATCCGGACGGTCCCGGCAGGCGGCACTGTCACGTGGATCGCCGGAATGCGGTCGGCCACGCCGGGGTGCACCCTCCGCGGAGTCGTCGCGGTGTCCTCGTCCCGCCAGGGCAACCCGAACGGCTGAGCAGCCAGGCCGAGTGCCTCGGGATCGAAATCCAGCCGCATGAGGTGATCACGCTCCAGCCAGGACTCATATGGAGCATGCTCTCCAGCCGTCGCCGACCAGTACCAGCCCGTGAAACCCTGCTGCCCGCGATACGACGGAAAGGGCCGTAGCGGCATCCCGGACTCGAACCGCACCGGCCACCTCACAGACAGCGGTCCCTTGCGCCGGACACCATCCGGTCCGACCAGCCGCACCCGGAAGTCCGCTGCATCCACCCGGCCCCATGGCCAAGTACCGACGCGGTACGGCGACCGTAGGCAGGGCACGTCAGCGGCACCTCAGAAAGACTGGGACGCGGCCACCGATGCACCAGAAAGACCGGGACTGCCCCAGCTCCACTGAGACAGGACGGGCCGGGCGCGCATGACCGCAGGGCAGGGATGTACTAGAGTTATCTCGACATCGAGATATCTGCCGGGAGGCGTACCGCTGCCGCGCTAGTAAGGCTTGCCTAACTTAGCCTTACCTTAGCTGATCGGCAAGGATCTGTGACGGCAGGATTGCGGTGGTACGCGCGAATCATGCATTGAAGGAGACTGTCGTGTCGGCGAACAGCTTCGACGCCCGCAGCACGCTGCAGGTGGGCGACGAGTCGTACGAGATCTTCAGGCTGGACAAGGTCGAGGGCTCCGCCCGCCTTCCCTACAGCCTGAAGGTGCTGCTGGAGAACCTGCTCCGCACCGAGGACGGCGCGAACATCACCGCCGACCACATCCGTGCGCTGGGCGGCTGGGACTCCCAGGCGCAGCCCAGCCAGGAGATCCAGTTCACGCCGGCCCGCGTGATCATGCAGGACTTCACCGGTGTGCCCTGTGTCGTGGACCTGGCCACCATGCGTGAGGCCGTCAAGGAGCTGGGCGGCGACCCGGCGAAGATCAACCCGCTGGCCCCGGCCGAGCTGGTCATCGACCACTCCGTCATCGCCGACAAGTTCGGCACCGCCAACGCCTTCCAGCAGAACGTGGAGCTGGAGTACGGCCGCAACAAGGAGCGCTACCAGTTCCTGCGCTGGGGCCAGACCGCCTTCGACGAGTTCAAGGTCGTCCCGCCCGGCACCGGCATCGTCCACCAGGTCAACATCGAGCACCTGGCCCGTACGGTCATGACCCGCAACGGTCAGGCCTACCCCGACACCCTCGTCGGCACCGACTCGCACACCACCATGGTCAACGGCCTCGGTGTGCTGGGCTGGGGCGTCGGCGGCATCGAGGCCGAGGCCGCGATGCTGGGCCAGCCGGTCTCCATGCTCATCCCGCGCGTCGTCGGCTTCAAGCTGACCGGTGAGCTCAAGCCCGGCACCACCGCCACCGACCTGGTGCTCACCATCACCGAGATGCTGCGCAAGCACGGCGTCGTCGGCAAGTTCGTCGAGTTCTACGGCGAGGGCGTCGCCGCCACCTCGCTCGCCAACCGCGCCACCATCGGCAACATGTCGCCGGAGTTCGGCTCCACCGCCGCGATCTTCCCGATCGACGACGAGACGCTGAACTACCTCAAGCTCACCGGCCGCTCCGAGCAGCAGGTCGCGCTCGTGGAGGCGTACGCCAAGGAGCAGGGCCTGTGGCTGGACCCGGCCGCCGAGCCGGACTTCTCCGAGAAGCTGGAGCTGGACCTGTCGACGGTCGTCCCGTCGATCGCCGGCCCCAAGCGCCCGCAGGACCGCATCGTCCTGGCCGAGGCCGCCCAGCAGTTCGCGCAGGACGTGCGCAACTACGTCAGCGAGGCCGACCTCGACGAGGCGGGCAAGGAGTCCTTCCCGGCCTCCGACGCCCCGGCGGTCTCCAACGGCACGCCCAGCAAGCCGACCCAGGTCGTCGCGGCCGACGGTTCGGTGTTCGAGATCGACCACGGCGCCGTCACGGTCGCCGCGATCACCTCCTGCACCAACACCTCGAACCCCTACGTCATGGTCGCCGCCGCGCTGGTGGCCAAGAAGGCGGTCGAGAAGGGCCTGTCCCGCAAGCCCTGGGTCAAGACCACCCTCGCCCCCGGCTCGAAGGTCGTCACGGACTACTTCGACAAGGCGAACCTGACGCCCTACCTGGACAAGCTGGGCTTCAACCTGGTCGGCTACGGCTGCACCACCTGCATCGGCAACTCCGGTCCGCTGGACGAGGAGATCTCGAAGGCGATCAACGAGGCCGACCTCGCGGTCACCTCGGTGCTCTCCGGCAACCGCAACTTCGAGGGCCGGATCAACCCCGACGTCAAGATGAACTACCTGGCGTCCCCGCCGCTGGTCGTCGCGTACGCCATCGCCGGCTCCATGAAGGTGGACATCACCACCGAGGCGCTGGGCACCGACCAGGACGGCAACCCGGTCTACCTGAAGGACATCTGGCCCTCCGAGGCCGAGGTCAACGACGTCGTGGCCAACGCCATCGGCGAGGACATGTTCTCCAAGTCGTACGAGGACGTCTTCGCGGGCGACGCCCAGTGGCAGGCGCTGCCGATCCCGACCGGCAACACCTTCGAGTGGGACAGCGAGTCCACCTACGTCCGCAAGCCCCCGTACTTCGAGGGCATGACGATGGAGACCAGCCCGGTCACCGACGTCCAGGGCGCCCGCGTGCTGGCCAAGCTGGGCGACTCGGTCACCACCGACCACATCTCCCCGGCCGGTGCGATCAAGGCCGACACCCCGGCCGGTCAGTACCTCACGGAGCACGGCGTCGAGCGCCGCGACTTCAACAGCTACGGCTCGCGCCGCGGCAACCACGAGGTCATGATCCGCGGTACGTTCGCCAACATCCGCCTGCGCAACCAGATCGCGCCGGGCACCGAGGGCGGCTTCACGCGTGACTTCACGCAGGACGGCGGCCCGGTCTCCTTCATCTACGACGCGTCGCAGAACTACCAGGCGGCCGGCATCCCGCTGGTCATCCTGGCCGGCAAGGAGTACGGCTCCGGCTCGTCCCGCGACTGGGCGGCCAAGGGCACCGCGCTGCTCGGCGTCAAGGCCGTCATCGCCGAGTCCTACGAGCGCATCCACCGCTCGAACCTGATCGGCATGGGCGTCCTGCCGCTCCAGTTCCCCGAGGGCGCCTCGGCGCAGTCGCTGGGCCTGACCGGCGAGGAGACCTTCGACATCACCGGTGTCACCGCCCTGAACGACGGCGGCATCCCGGAGACCGTCAAGGTCAAGGCCGGCGACGTGGAGTTCGACGCCAAGGTGCGCATCGACACCCCCGGCGAGGCGGACTACTACCGCAACGGCGGCATCATGCAGTACGTGCTGCGCTCGCTGATCCGCAAGTGACGCACCCGGCCCGCTCCGTGTGAGCGGGTGCAGCACGAGGGCCGCACCCCCAGCCGGGGGTGCGGCCCTCGTCGCGTACGGACGGCGCGTGGCCCGGCCGGTCCGCCGGGCAAAGCAGTGCGACGCGCCCCGAAGGACGCGTCGCACCATCACCTCACCGGCCTACGGCCGACCGGAGTCTCCCGGCTGCCGGTGGCCTGCGGACTAGAACATCCAGCTGTAGGTGTTGTAGCCGAAGCCGATCTGCTCGCGCGGCGCGAACGGGGCCGAGGCGTTGCCGGTGCCCTTGTAGAGCCACAGCGTGCCGTCCGTGCCACGGGCGATCATGTCCGCGCGGCCGTCCAGGTCCACGTCACCCGTGGAGACCAGGGCGTTGTACGCGTTCCAGCCCGCACCGATCTTGACACGCGGGGCGAAGGGCGCCTTGTAGTTGCCGGTGCCCTCGTAGAGCCACAGCACGCCGGAGGAGTCCCGGGCCACGATGTCGGCCTTGCCGTCACCGGTCAGGTCGCCCTTGCCGGATATCTCGGTGTAGGCACCCCACCCGGCGCCGATCTTGACGCGCGGGTCGACCTTGCCGTTGTCGTAGCCGAGGTAGAGCCACAGCACGCCCGACTTGTCGCGGGCGAGCACGTCGTACGCGGTGCCGCCGCCCAGGTTGCCCGGCGACAGGATCTTGTTGTAGATGTTCCAGCCGCCGCCGACCGTACGGTTCTCGGTGGCCGAGTTGAAGTACAGGTTGCCGGCGTTGTCCCACGCCCACATGCCGTCGCGGTCGCCGTCGTCGTTGTTGTCGACCGGGGAAGCGGCCTTGAACAGGTCCCAGTTCGCCGTGACGAACATGCGCTCGTCGAGCCCGCCGCGGCCGTCCAGGGTGTACTGGTAGAGGAAGCCGGAGGAGCGCTCGACACCGAAGAGGCCGAACACGGGGGTGGCGGTCTGCGCCCTGGCACCGGCCGTGGCGCGCGTCTTGGCGTGCGCACCGGCACCGGCCTTCGGCGCCGCCTGCGCCAGCTTGCTGTGCAGGTTCTTCATGGGGGCGGGAGCCGGCGCGTCCGCCACCGCGGCTGAGGCACTGGTGCCGACCAGGGCGGCGGCGACCGCCGCGACAGCCAGACGCGACAGGGCGCGCCCACGCTTACGGCCGGGAAGTTTGGCCACGTAATTCTCCATTTGACAGGTGATGAGGCGCGACGCACCCACATGAGTGCGTCGCGGGATCCTCAGGATCTTTGCACAAGCCCTTCACATGTCAACTGATTTGCGGGTGGTCTGATCAGTTGGCCCGGTAAGCGCGTTTTGTCGGGCCGATCAGTTCAACCTCTGCCAAGTCGGCCCGGCGTGACGGCGTCAGGCGGTAATGGGTGTACGTACCGGGCGTTCTGATGCTGAAGACCCGGGTCTGCCGGTCCCAGGCGAAGGATTCGCCGCTCCGCCGGTCGAGCGTCCGCCACTTCCCACGGCGGTCCCGGCCCTCCAGCACCCAGGAGGCGGGAGCGTCGGCCTTCGCCGCCGAGGTGAGGGTGTACGAGGTCGGCCGCGCCGCTGATGGCAGGGTGACCGGGACCGACGTGAAGGACGCCGTGGTGTCCGAAGTGTCGTCCAGGAGGGGGCCGCTGCCCGGCGTGGTCAGGTCGCCGTCCGGCGTGGGCACCCGGTCGTCACGGGTGAGGGACGATGGTGCCGCGTTCTTGCCGGTGCCCCAGGCGGAGGGGCGCGGCCCCATCGCGAATTCCAGGGTGCCGCCGCGGGCGATCAGGGAGTGCGGCAGCGCGGTGGAATTCCAGGGCTTTCCGTTGACCCGCAGGCCCTGCACGTAGACATTGCGGGCGCTGTTGCGCGGCGCCTCGACGACGAGATCGCGGCCGTTCTCCAGATGGACGGTGGCCTTGGTGAACAGCGGCGAGCCGACCGCGTATTCGGGCGATCCCATCACCAGCGGATAGAACCCGAGCGCGCTGAAGACGTACCACGCGGACATCTCGCCGTTGTCCTCGTCGCCCGGATACCCCTGGCCGAGCTCGCTGCCCAGATACAGGCGGGAGAGGACCTCGCGGACCTTCTCCTGCGTCTTCCACGGCTGCCCGGCGGCGTCATAGACGTACGCGATGTGGTGCGACGGCTGGTTGCTGTGCCCGTACATGCCCATCCGGGTGTCCCGGGCCTCGGTCATCTCGTGGATGACGTTGTTGTACGAGCCGGCGAATTCCTTCGCCGCGGTTTCCGGGGTGGCGAAGTACGCGTCCAGCTTCTTCGCCAGGCCCGCCCGGCCGCCGTACAGGTTGGCCAGGCCGCGGGTGTCCTGCGGCGCGGTGAAGGCGAAGGTCCAGGCATTGGTCTCGGTGTAGTCGTGGCCCCAGACGCGCGGGTCGAACCGGTCGGGAGGAAGCCGCCAGTTGCCGGACGCGTCCTTGCCCTGGAAGAAACCGACCGTGCTGTCGAAGTGCTTGACGTAGTTGCGGGCGCGGTTGAGGAAGTACGCGGACTCCTCCTTGTAGCGCGGCTTCTTCGTCTTCTCGTACAGCGCCTGTCCCATGCGGGCGATGCCGTAATCGTTGAGGTAACCCTCCAGCGCCCAGGACATGCCTTCCTTGGTGTCCGTGCTCGTGTAGCCGCGGAAGGGCGAGGTGGTCATGCCCTTACGGCCGACACCGGGGCTGGGCGGGGCGGCGGTGGCGTTCTTGACCGCCGCGTCATAGGCAGCGGCGGCATCGAACCGCACGCCTTTCGCGTACGCGTCGGCGAAGGCCACGTCCGAACTGGTGCCGGTCATCAGGTCGGCGTAGCCGGGGGAGGACCAGCGGGAGATCCAGCCGCCGTCCTTGTACTGCTGGACGAAGCCGTCGGCCATTTTCCCCGCCTGTCCCGGAGTGAGCAGGGAATAGGCGGGCCATGTGGTCCGATAGGTGTCCCAGAAACCGTTGTTGACGTACACCTCGCCGTCGACGATCTTCGCGCCGGTGCGCGTCGGGGTGTCCGGACCGGTGCGCGGCGAGAACGGGCTCGCGTACCGGGTGCGCGCGCCCACCTGCTCGTACCCGGAGTTGGGGTAGAGGTAGAGCCGGTAGAGGTTGGAGTAGAGGGTGACCAAGCGGTCCCGGCTCGCGCCCTCGACCTCGATACGGCCGAGAATCCCGTCCCACTGGGCACGCGCGCGGTCCCTGACCCGCTCGAAGGAGTCGCCCGCCGGAATCTCCCGCTCCAGGTTCGCGCGCGCCTGGTCGACGCCGATCAGGGAGGTGGCGAGGCGCAGCGTGACCGTACGGTCGGCGCCGGGCCGCAGCTTCAGGTAACCCGTGACGTCCGGGCCCCCGCCGCCGCTGAGCTTGCCGCCCGCGGTCACCGGCGCGTCGAGCACGCCGTACACGAACAGCCGGGTGGCGCCGACGGACAGATTGCTCCGGACGTCGGAGAAGCCGGTGACGACGCCCCGTGCGGCGTCCAGGGTGAGACCGCCGTTGTTGTTGACGTTGTCGAAGATCAGGTTCGCGTCGTCGCCGGGGAAGGTGAAGCGCATCAGCGCCGCGTGGTCCGTCGGGGCGATGTCCGCCTTGAGGCCGTTGTCGAAGGTGACACCGTAGTGGTGCGGCTTCGCCGTCTCGGCGGCGTGGTGGAAGGGCAGGGCGCGGGCGGCGCGGCCGGCGTCCGGGGTGCCGGCGGCGGTGGAGGGCATGACCTGGAAGGTCTGCCGGTCGCCCATCCAGGGGCTCGGTTCGTGGCTGGCGGCGAACGCCTGGAGGGTGGGCAGGTTGGCGGCGTTGTTCTTCCGCGCGTACTCGTACAGCCAGTCGGTGGAGCCCGCGTCGGTCACCGGCGTCCAGAAGGTGAAGCCGTGCGGCACGGCGGTGGCGGGGAAGGTGTTGCCGCGCGAGAAGCTGCCGCTGGAGTTCGTGCCGCGGGTGGTCGCCACGTGGTCGGACAGGTGGGCGGGCGGCCGCTGCCGGGCCTCGGGGCCCAGGGTGATGTCGTCCACCCAGCCGCGGAAGACCGGGCTCGCCTTCGGCGCGGCGGGGGCGTCGTACGCGACCAGGATCCGGTCGACGGTCTTGCCCGCGGCCACCGCGCCGATGCGCGACTGACGGTGGTTCCACTGGTTGACGTACAGCGTCTTGGCGGCGGCCTGGCCGCGCGGGGTCAGCGGGGCGCCGTTCTGGTCGGTGGCGCGCAGCTCGCTGAGGTAGGTGCCGTCGGTGAAGGCCAGGTCCAGCGCGACATGGGTGGCGGGGTAGCCCAGGTCGGTGGCGGCCATCTCGGGGAAGACCTTGTACGACAGCGAGGTCGCGGGCGTGACGGGCACGTCGACGTCGAAGACCTTGTTGTACGAGTAGCCGCGGCCGGCCGCGGTGTGCGTGCCCGCGTACCGCAGCGCGCGCAGCCCGCTGAAGCCGGCGTTCGTCCTGGCGGTGGGGGAGGCGGTGGGGCCGGAGTCGGGGTGGCTGCTCATGCCGGTACCCGGGCCGCTCTCCGGGCCCACCCCGGAGGTCCTACCGGTGCCGTCGGGGCCGGTCTCGACGGTGTCCCGCCAGTCCGGCAGCGGATCACCGGCTTCGAAGGAGGAGCTGAACTGCCGGTCCGCCGGGGGCTTTTGCGGTGCAGCCATGGCGGCAGGGGAGTAGGCCGTCAGGACGAGCAGGGCCGCGGCCGCGAGTGCGACGGGGCGGGCCGTGCCGGGCAGGGGTCTGTGCCGGTGTCTGAGCCGCACGCGTACCTCTCAACGAAGGCGACATTCACACGATGCTGACATCGTTGTCAGCTGCGTAATGCAGAGATAAGTAAGGTGCGTGAGGCCTTTGTTGTCAAGGGTGCGCCCGGGTGCGGCGGCCAGAAGTTTCCGGTGGCGGCGACGCATACCGGCGAGGTCTCAACTCGGGAAAGATGGCGGGCCGAACTTGCTTACGATCTTGCCGAGTTGACGTGAAGTGGACTATACCTGTCGGCGTCCGAGCGACTGTGCGAACGCCGTCGCGGACCCGGGGGGACCTGCGGGGCAGCACAAGAAATCGGCCCCGCACTTCTCTGGCGTGCCCGGTGCACATCCCGTACAACTCAGCTTCATCTGACCCGCGGTGCCGGGGTGGCTCCGGTACACCGCCTGAGTCCTGAAGAAGGCGAGGACTTGCGCATGGGATCCACCTCAGATTTCAGCCGTCGCGACCTGATCAAGCGGGCCGCGGCGCTCGGAATCGTCACCGTACCGGCCATGAGCGCGCTGTCGGCGTGTGCGAGCAGTGGCGGTGACGGCGGCGAGAAGGCCGAGAAGGGGCAGAAGTCCGCCAAGAATCCGCTGGCGGTCAATGACAGCGCCGCCCTCGACGTCGTCATCTTCGACGGCGGATTCGGCGACAAATACGCCAAGGACGCCCGGGCCGAATACATCGCCGCCTTCCCGAAGACCAAGGGCAAGGTCAAACTCGCCTCCACCCAGAAGATCCAGTCCACCCTCCAGCCGCGGTTCAACGGCGGCAACCCGCCGGACCTGGTGGACAACTCCGGTGCCGAGCAGATGGACTTCGGCACGCTCGTGTCCAAGAACCAGCTCGCCGACCTCACCCCGCTGCTCGACGCCCCGTCGATCGACGACCCGGACAAGAAGGTGCGCGACACGCTGCGCCCCGGCGTCGTGGAGATGGGCCAGTTCGGCGGCAAGGAAACCTGGATCATGTACTACGCGTACACGGTCTACGGCGTCTGGTACTCCAAGACCAACCTCCAGAAGGTCGCCGACGCGGAATACCCGAAGACCTGGGACGAAATGCTCGCCGTGTGCGAGAAGGCGAAGAAGAAGGGCGTCGCCGGGTGGACCTACCCCGGCAAGTACCCGTACTACCTGCCCTTCAGCCTCTACCCCTTCATCGCCAAGATCGGCGGCGAAGAGGTGCTCCGGAAGATCGACAACCTGGAGCCGAACGCCTGGAAGGACCCGGCCGTCAAGGCCGCCTTCGACGCGTACTACGAGCTGTACAAGAAGGGCTACGTCCTCAAGGGATCGCCGGGCCTGGACCACCTCCAGTCGCAGAAGGCGTGGGCCGAGGGCAAGGCGCTGTTCATACCCAACGGGTCGTGGGTGGAGAACGAGTCGGCCCAGCAGATCGAGAAGAACCCGGACTTCCAGCTCTCGGTCGGCGCGCCGTCCAGCCTCTCCGGCTCGGACAAGATGCCGTTCGGCACCATCTGGGCCTCCGGCGGCGAGCCGTACATCGTGCCCAAGCAGGCCAAGAACGTGCCCGGCGGCATGGAGATGCTGCGCATCATGCTCAGCAAGAAGTCCTCGCAGAACTTCATCAAGCAGGTCTCCTCGCTCACCTCGCTCAACGGCGGTACGGAGGGCCTGAAGCTGCCCCCGGGTCTGGCCTCGGCGCAGCAGGCGCTGGAGCAGGCCGGCAAGAACATCGTCAACCCGCGGATCCAGGACTGGTACGTGGCGCTGCAGAAGGAGAAGATCGGCGTCGGCGCGCTGGGCGAGATGATGGCGGGCCGGATGACTCCCGACGAGGCGATCAACAAGATCCAGAAGTACGCGGACGAGACGCGCGACGACAGCAGTGTCAAGAAGTACCAGCGCTGACCGGTGCACCTCACGCGTCACCAGCGGTGGCCTTTACGGCAGTCGCGGGGAAAGAACGGGATCGGTAGTCATGCAGCACGGTAAGTACCGCTTCATAGCAGGGTTCTTGGTCCTCCCGCTGGCGATATACGCGATCTTCGTGATATCGCCGTTCGTGCAGGCGATCTACTACTCCTTCACGGACTGGACCGGCCTGAGCTCGGACATGAAAATGGTCGGGTTCGACAACTACACGCGCCTCTTCAAGGACAGCGTCTTCTGGGCCTCGGTGGGAAACAGTGTGACGCTGTTGCTGCTGCTGCCGGTGGTGACGCTCTCGCTCGGGCTCTTCTTCGCCTTCATGCTCAACGTCGGTGGCCGCCGCAGGAGGAAGGCGGTCATCGGCGGTGTGCGCGGCTCGGGCACGTACAAGATCCTCTATTTCTTCCCGCAGGTGCTGTCGATCCCGATCGTCGCCCTGCTCTTCCAGTTCGCGTACAACCCGGAGAGCGGCGCGCTGAACGCGTTCTTCCAGGCGATCGGACTGGACAGCGTGCAGCCCGACTGGCTGGGGGATCCGCAGCTCGCCCTGTGGTGCATCATGGGCGCGATGATCTGGGCCAATGTCGGCTTCTACGTCGTGCTCTTCTCGGCCGGCATGAGTTCCATACCGAAGGACTTCTACGAGGCCGCGCTGCTGGACGGCGCCAACCGCTTCAACACGTTCTTCCGGATCACCCTGCCGCTGCTCTGGGACACGGTGCAGACCGGCTGGATCTACATGGGCATTCTGGCCCTGGACGTGTCGGCCTTCGCGTTCGTGCAGATCATGAGCGTCGGTCCCGGCGGCCCCGACTACTCCACCGAGGTGCTGCCGCTGTACGTCTATCAGAAGACCTTCCGCGACGGTCAGGCCGGTTACGCCACCTCGATCGGCGTCTCGCTGCTGATAGTGACCCTGATCTTCTCGGCCGTCGTCATGCGGCTGGGCCGGCGTGAGCGACTGGAGTTCTGATGAGCGTGCAGACCGAGCCTCCGGCCGTGACGGGGCCGGGCAGCGCGGACGGCAAGGGGACGAAGGACAGCGGGAGCGGTGAAGGCCGGGTCCTGAACGTCTTCTCGCACGGCGTCCTGGTCATCTGGGGCCTGCTGGTCACCATGCCGCTGCTGTGGGCGGTGGTCAGCTCCTTCAAGGACGACGGGGAGATCTTCGGCTCGCCCTGGGGCCTGCCGTCGGCGCTGCACTTCGACAACTGGGCGCGCGCCTGGGACAAGGCCAACATGGGCCAGTACTTCTTCAACTCGCTGATCGTGGTCGGCGGGTCGCTGATCGGCACCATGCTGCTGGGGGCGATGGCGGCGTACGTGCTGGCCCGGTTCGACTTCCCGGGCAACCGGTTCATCTACTTCCTGTTCGTGGGCGGGATGGGGTTCCCGATCATCCTGGCGCTGGTCCCGCTGTTCTTCGTCATGAAGAACATGGCCCTGCTGGACACCTACCACGGCCTGATCCTGGTCTACATCGCCTACTCGCTGCCGTTCACCGTCTTCTTCCTCAGCGGGTTCTTCAAGACGCTGCCGACGTCGGTGGCGGAGGCCGCGCTCATCGACGGCGCGTCCCACACGCGCACGTTCTTCCAGGTCATGCTGCCGATGGCGAAGCCGGGCCTGATCAGCGTCGGCATCTTCAACTTCCTGGGGCAGTGGAACCAGTACCTGCTGCCGACGGTGCTCAACGTCGGTGATCCGGACAAGAAGGTGCTGACCCAGGGCCTGGTCGCGCTGGCGGTCAGCCAGGGGTACAAGGGCGACTGGTCGGGGCTGTTCGCGGGCCTGACCATCGCCATGCTGCCGGTGCTCGGCGCGTACATCATCTTCCAGCGGCAGGTGGTGGCGGGCCTGACGGCGGGCGCCCTGAAGTAGCCCGTGCGCCGGCGTGCGCGCCCGTACCGGCACGCCGTACACCGAACGGCCCTGCGGCCCCCGCCGTCCCGCGGGGGCCGCAGTGGCGCGCCGGACGGCCGGGTTTTGGCCACAGGCCCGGTGCACCCGGTCGAGGACTTGACGTAACCGGACCCGGGCACGTCAGCTTAGATTCACATGTTGGAGACAAGCCGGGCCCGTCGGTGTGGCCCGGCCGGCGACCGGTCGTCGTGCCGGGCGCTACAGGCGGGAGTGGATGAGTCGATGGAGACTCCGGGTTCGCAGTCCTCGCTGCACCGGGCCAATCTTGAGCGGGTCGTACGCGCGGTGCGCATGGCGGGTTCGCTCACCCAGGCGGAGATCGCCCGGAGTACCGGTCTGTCGGCGGCCACGGTCTCCAACATCGTTCGGGAACTGAAGGACGCCGGGACCGTCGATGTCACGCCGACCTCGGCCGGCGGCCGCCGGGCCCGCAGCGTCTCGCTCTCCGGCGACGCCGGGATCGTGGTGGGCGTCGACTTCGGCCATTCGCACCTGCGGGTCGCGGTCGGCAACCTCGCCCACCAGGTGCTCGCCGAGGAGACCGAGCCGATCGACGTGGACGCCTCCGCGGCGGAGGGCTTCGACCGGGCCGAGCGCCTGGTCAACCGGCTGGTCGAGGCGACCGGCGTGGACGCCGGCAAGGTCATCGGCGTCGGCCTCGGCGTCCCGGGCCCCATCGACGTGGAGTCCGGCACGCTCGGCTCGACCGCCATCCTGCCGGGCTGGAGCGGTACGAATCCGAGCGAGGAGCTGTCCGGCCGGCTCGGTGTCGGTGTGTACGTCGACAACGACGCCAACCTCGGCGCGCTGGGCGAGCTGGTCTGGGGCAGCGGACGCGGCGCCGCCGACCTGGCGTACATCAAGGTCGCCAGCGGCGTCGGCGCGGGCCTGGTCATCAGCGGCCAGATCTACCGGGGGCCCGGCGGCACGGCCGGCGAGATCGGGCACATCACCCTGGACGAGTCCGGGCCGGTCTGCCGCTGCGGCAACCGCGGATGCCTGGAGACCTTCACCGCCGCCCGGTACGTGCTCCCGCTGCTCCAGCCCAGCCACGGGCCCGACCTGACCATGGCGGAGGTGGTCCGGCTGGCCCGGGAGGGCGATCCGGGCTGCCGCCGGGTGATCGCCGACGTGGGGCGGCACATCGGCAGCGGCGTGGCCAATCTGTGCAACCTGCTCAACCCGAGCCGGGTGGTGCTCGGCGGTGATCTGGCGGAGGCCGGGGAGCTGGTGCTGGGGCCGATAAGGGAGTCGGTGTCGCGGTACGCGATCCCCAGCGCCGCGCGGCAGTTGGGGATCGTGCCGGGGACGCTCGGGGGGCGCGCCGAGGTGCTGGGCGCGCTCGCGCTCGTACTGAGCGAGATGGGCGACTCGACGCTGCTGGACGGCACGCTGCCCGCCGAGGGCGGCCCGCAGCCGGGCGGGCGGGCGGTCCCCGGTGTGCCCGCGGTCGCGAGCGGGCATGCCGCCGCCGACGGCACCGGTGCCTCTGCCATTGCCTGACGTACACGGGGCATGCTGCCGTATACGCGGCACGCTGAGTTCACACAGCTAACGCATGGCACCGTTGTCATCTCGTTAAGTATTTACTCCTTGACGGTCTGCGAGCGGCCGAGTTGACTTCCAGCCACCTCGGCCGCAACGACGCGGCCTCGTCAGGGAGGTTTCATCCGTGAACACGCATCTGCGTCGTGCTGCCGTGGCCGCGGCCGCCGTCTCGATGGCCGCCGGTCTCGCCGCCTGCGGCTCCGCCAAGGAGGCCGGCGGCGACTCGGACGCCAAGAAGGACAAGAAGGGGCCGCTGACGATCGGCCTCCTGCTCCCCGAGAACCAGACCGCGCGCTACGAGCGGTTCGACAAGCCGCTGATCGAGAAGAAGATCCGCGAGCTGGCGGGCAAGGACACCGAGATCCTCTACGACAACGCCAAGCAGGACCCCTCCGTCCAGCAGCAGCAGGTCGACACGATGATCACCAAGAAGGTCGACGCGCTGATCGTGGACGCGGTGGACGCCAAGTCCATCGCCGCCTCGGTCAAGAAGGCGAACGACAAGGGCATACCCGTGGTCGCCTACGACCGGCTGGCCGAGGGCCCGATCAAGGCGTACACCTCCGTGGACAACGAGCGGGTCGGCCGGATCCAGGGCGAGTCGCTGCTCAAGGAGCTCGGCGACAAGACCGACCAGGGCGAGATCGTCATGATGAACGGGTCGGTCACCGACCCGAACGCCAAGATGTACAAGGACGGCGCGCACTCCGTGCTCGACGGCAAGGTCAAGATCGGCAAGGAGTACGACACCAAGGAGTGGAAGCCGGAGAACGCCAACGAGAACATGAAGGGCGCCATCTCCTCGCTCGGCAAGGACAGGATCATCGGCGTCTACTCCGCCAACGACGGCATGGCGGGCGGCATCATCACCGCCCTCAAGAGCGCCGGGTTCACCAAGCTGCCGCCGGTCACCGGCCAGGACGCGGAACTCTCCGCCGTACAGCGCATCCTCAGCGGTGAGCAGTTCATGAGCGTCTACAAGCCCTACAAGCCGGAGGCCGACGCCGCCGCGTCGATGGCCGTCGCGCTCGCCCAGGGCAAGAAGCTCGACGGCATCGCCAAGTCCACCGTCGACAGCGCCACCGAGAAGAAGGTGCCGTCCGTCATCGTGACGCCCTTCGCCCTCACCAAGGCCGATATTTCCAAGTATGTCGGCCAAGAAGGCTTCTTCACCAAGGCCGAGATCTGCACCGCCAAGTTCCAGTCCGCCTGCGCCCAGGCCGGCCTGAAGTAAGCCCTGCCGTCCGCCCGGCCCCACCGCCCGCCTCCCGCCGCCTGCCGGCCGGAGGCCGCGAGCCGGGGGCCGGACGGCGCATCCCCGCCGGTCAGGCGGCGAAGGAGATGATTCACGTGTCCGCTACGCCCGTGCTGGCGTTGCGCGGGATCTCCAAGCGGTTCGGTGCCGTCCAGGCGCTCACCGATGTCGAACTGGAGATCCACCCCGGCGAGGTCGTCGCCCTGGTCGGCGACAACGGCGCCGGCAAGTCCACCCTCGTCAAGGCGATCGCCGGCGTCGGCCCCGCCGACGACGGCGTCATCGAGTGGGAGGGCCGGCCGGTCACCGTCGACCGGCCGCACACCGCCCAGGAACTGGGCATCGCGACCGTCTACCAGGACCTCGCGCTCTGCGACAACCTCGACGTCGTGGGGAACCTCTTCCTCGGCCGCGAGATCGTGCGCGCCGGGGTGCTGGACGAGGTCGAGATGGAGCGCCGCGCCCGCGAACTGCTCGCCACGCTCGCCATCCGCATCCCGAGCGTGCGCATCCCCATCGCCTCGCTCTCCGGCGGCCAGCGGCAGACCGTCGCCATCGCCCGCTCCCTGCTGGGCGAGCCCAAGGTCGTCATCCTCGACGAGCCCACCGCGGCGCTCGGCGTCGAGCAGACCGCCCAGGTCCTCGACCTGGTGGAACGGCTGCGCGAGCGCGGCCTCGGTGTCATCCTCATCAGCCACAACATGGCCGACGTCAAGGCCGTCGCCGACCGGGTCGCGGTGCTGCGCCTGGGCCGCAACAACGGCACCTTCGAGGTGCGCAGCACCACCCAGGAAGAGATCATCTCCGCCATCACCGGCGCCACGGACAATGCCGTGACCCGGCGCAAGGCCCGCACCGCGGAGGCCAAGAAGTGACCACCAACCTCTCCAAGGCCGGCGACGAGCCGGTCGACGCCGCGCCGGCGGCCGAAGGCGCCGTCACCGCCGTGGACCCGCGGCTGCTCGTACGGCAGCAGGGCTTCCGGGGCTACCTCGACGAGTTCCGCCGCAAGACGCGCAGCGGCGAACTGGGCTCGCTGCCCGTCGTCGTCGGCCTCATCGTCATCGGCATCGTCTTCCAGCTCCAGGACTCCGCGTTCCTGGGCGCGGAGAACCTCTCGAACCTGTTCGTGACGGCCGCCGGCACCGGCCTGATCGCCGTCGGCATCGTCTTCGTGCTGATCCTCGGCGAGATCGACCTGTCGGTCGGCTCGGTCAGTGGCCTGGCCGCCGCGGTCTTCGCCGTCCTCAACGTCAACCACGGCATGCCGGAGTGGCCCGCCCTGATCCTGGCGGTCCTCACCGGCACCGTGGCCGGGGCCCTGCACGGCTTCTTCTTCGCCCGTATCGGCGTGCCCGCCTTCGTCGTCACCCTCGCCGGGCTGCTCGGCTGGAACGGCCTGATGCTCCAGGTCCTCGGCTCGAACGGCACCATCAACCTCGACGACAGCGGCCTGGTCGCCCAGCTCACCAACCACTACTTCACCGACGTGGCCGCCGCGTACGGGCTGGCGACGGTCGCCGTCCTCGCCTTCCTCGGCCTCTCCCTGCTCGACGCGCGCCGCCGGGAGGCCGCGGGCGTCCCGAGCAGGCCGCTGAGCGAGATCATCCTGCGTACGGTGGTCCTCGCCGTCCCGGCCTACCTGGTGGCCTGGCTGCTGAACCAGTACAAGGGCCTGCCGCTGGCGGTCGTCATCTTCCTCGGCGTCGTCGTGGCGCTCGACTTCGTGCTGCGGCGCACCACGTACGGACGCCAGATCTTCGCCCTGGGCGGCAGCGTCGAGGCGGCCCGCCGCGCGGGCATCAACGTCGCGCTGATCCGTATCTCGGTGTTCTCCCTCGCCGGCACGATGGCCGCCGTCGGCGGCATGTTCCTGGCCTCCCAGATCAACGCCGCCAACCAGTCCTCCGGCGCCGGCAGCCTCCTGATGAACGCGATCGCCGCCGCCGTCATCGGCGGTACGAGCCTGTTCGGCGGCCGCGGCAAGACCTGGTCGGCCCTGCTGGGCGTGCTGGTCATCCAGTCCATCGCCTCCGGCATGGCCCTCCTGGGCATCGCCTCGGCCGTCCAGTTCATGATCACCGGTGCCGTGCTGCTGGCCGCCGTGGTCATCGACTCGGTCTCCCGCAAGACCCAGAAGACGGCCGGCCGGGCGTAACCGCGCGGCGCACCCGCAGCAGCCCCGGGCCGAGGCACAGACCTCGCCCCGGGGCTTCGGCGTCACTCGCCGCGCAGGTACTCCAGGACCGCGAGCACCCGGCGGTTGCCGTCGTCGGGGGAGAGCCCCAGCTTGGCGAAGATGTTGCCGATGTGCTTGGCCACCGCGCCTTCGCTGAGGTGCAGGGCGTCCCGCACCATCGCGTTGGAGCAGCCCTGGGCCATCAGGCCGAGCACCTCCCGTTCGCGGGCGGACAGCAGCTGGTACTGGTGGCGCCGGCCGCGCTCCGTCAGCAGATGCTGCACCACCTGAGGGTCGATCACCATGGCCCCGGCGGCGACCCGTTCGACGGCCTGGGCGAACTCCTCGATGTCACCGATCCGGTCCTTGAGCAGATAGCCCAGCCCGCCCTGGCTCTGGCGGCGCGGCGGTCCGCCGGGGGTGAACAGCTCCTCGGCGTACGCGTTCGCGAGGTACTGGGACAGCACCAGGACGGGGAGCCCCGGGTCGCTCCTGCGCAGCCGGATCGTGGCGCGCAGCCCGTCGGCACCGTGCCCCGGAGGCATCCGTACGTCCGTGACGACGAGGTCAGGGGCGCACTCCCGCACCGCGGTGATCAGGGAGTCGGCGTCCCCGACCGCGCGGACGACCCGGTGGCCGAACTTGTGCAGCAGCTCGGCGATTCCTTCACGGACGAGCGCCGAGTCCTCGGCCAGGACGATACGGAGGGACGGTGCCGGCACGGAATCTCCAGGCTGAGGGCGGTCGGGCCGCCAGGGGGGCTGGACAGCACCAGTCTCCCATCGACCACCGCGACCCGGTCGGACAGGCCCTGGAGCCCGCCGCCCTCACGCAGTGCGGCGCCGCCGGAGCCGTCGTCGGTGACCGTGACGGTCAGCCGGCCCGCCGTCAGCCGGCCGTGCACCGTGGCGGCCGTGGCACCGCTGTGCCGGACGACGTTGGTGAGCGCCTCACTGATGAAGAAGTACGCGGTCGACTCGATCTGCGCGGGCAGCCGACCGGCCAGCTCCACGTCGACGGTCACCGGCAACCGGCACCGTACCGCGACCTCGGACACCGCCGCGGCGATGCCGTGATCGGTGAGGACCTGCGGGTGGATGCCACGTACGAGGTCGCGCAGTTCGTCCAGCGCCTGCTTCGCCTCGCGCCGGGCGCGGGCGACGAGTTCGCCGGCCCGGCCGGCCGCCGGGTCCGCGGCGCCGCACTCCAGCTCGGCCAGGCCCAGGGTCATCACCAGCGCCACCAGGCGCTGCTGCGCCCCGTCGTGCAGGTCCCGCTCGATCCGGCGCCGCTCGGCCTGGAAGGCGTCGGCCATCCGGGCCCGCGAGCGGGTCAGCTCCACGACCTGGTCGGTCTGTTCGCCTTCCCTGGGGGACAGCATCAGCCGCACGAACCAGGACTGCGCCGCGGCCGCCGCCCCCAGGACGTACGCGGCCACCGGCAGTACGGCGATGCCGAGGCCGGTGAACAGCAGCGCCTCCGGCTGCCCGGTGGTGAGGGTCACGTGCACCGGGAAGACGATCAGTACGACCAGCAGGCCGGCCAGGGCCAGCAGCGCCAGGTCCACGACGGAGAACAGCACCGCGGACACCATCGCGAAGCCGAACTCCCGCCACGTCGCGCTCTCCTGCAACCGGGTGTGCAGCCACGGCCACAGCCCCGGCCGGGCGACGGCGCGGTGCGGGCCGGCCGGCCGGTCCGCGTGCCGCCCCTCCAGCAACCGCAGTTTCCGCCGCTCCAGCGCGGCCAGCGGGATGCCGAGGAGGACGGAGCCGGCCAGGAGGACCAGCCCGATCCCCACCACCGACAGCAGCAGCCCGCACACCACCACACCTCCCAGCACGATCAGGCAGAGCAGCCCGAGAAGGCCCGACGAGGCGAGGTAGACCAGCGAACGCCACGGCGCGGAGGAGGTGAGGTAGCTGACCGGACTCCGGGTCAGAGCCTGCCGGAAGGGAGGGGAGCTCATGCGGATCACGGTAAGGCTCTGCCGGGGGCGTCGGGCCCGCGGCCGGTCGCCTTCGTCTCACGCCCTCCCACGTCACCCCGCGCTCGCCGGCACCGGCCCCTGCGTACCGGCCGCCCCGTCCTCGCCGGCCTCCGCGGGGCGGCCCGCGGAGCGCAGCTGGAGCAGGGTGGGTACGAGCGTGGCGGCCAGGGCGACGGCCAGACAGCCGGCCAGCACCGCGCCCATCTCCCGCCACGGCACCGGGAACGCGGCCCCCTCACCGGACTCGGCCGGCGCCCGGGCCATGCCGAGCATCGTCACCCCGTCCGCGAGCACGCCCAGTGTCCCGCCGACGGCCACCACGGTCAGCGTCTCCCACACGACGGTACGCAGCACCTGCCCGCGGGTCGCGCCGATCCTGCGCAGCAGCGCGATGCCCTCGGCCCGTTCCCCGGCCGCCATGACCAGGGTGTTGGCGATGGCGATCCCGGTGTAGAGCAGCGCCGTGCCGAGCAGCACCAGGACCAGGACGCGGCCCTCCTCCTCTGTGGCGGCGGCGCGGCGGGCCAGCCAGTGGTCGCGGTCGTGCGCGGTCGCGCCGTACGCCTCCGCGGTCTTTCGGGCGGCGGCTGTCGCGGCGGAGCGGTCGGCGCCCGGCGCCAGCGACAGGTAGACCGAGTCCGCCATCGTGCCGGGCGCGTACCGGGCCAGGGTGTCCCACGGCAGCAGCACCGGCGGCAGCCCCGCCGACGAGCCGAGCACCGCGGCCACCTTGACCCGGACCTGCGTGGCGTCGGCGAGCCGGAGGCCGACCGTGTCGCCCGTCCGCCAGCCCAGCTGCCCGGCCACCGGCCGCGTCACGGCCACGGCGTCGCCCCGCAGATCGCCCAGCGACCCCGCGACCGTTTCCAGCCGGAGGGCGCCGGACAGGTTCCGCGGTTCCACCGCGCCGATGCCGCTCGCCATGACGTAACGGGAGCCGACGAGGAAACCGCTGGTCCCGGAGACCGGCGCGGCGGCCCGCACGCCGGGCACCGAGGCCAGTTCGCGCAGCGCGGCGGAGGGCAGGCCCACACCGTCGGAGGCGACCACCACGTCGGCCTTCAGGTGCCTGCGGGCATCGGCCACGGCGGTCGCCGCGCTCGCGCCGGTGATGCCGATGACGGATCCGGCGACGGCCACCGTGACGAGGACGGGGGCGGCGGCCGAGGCGGTGCGGCGCACCGCTGCGCGGGCGTGGTCAGCGGCCAGCGAGCCGCTGACGCGGGTGAGCGCGGCCGGCGGGATGGCCGCCAGCCGTACCAGCGGCGGCACGAGCAGCGGTGCGAAGGCCACCATCGTGACGACCAGGACCTCGGTCAGCACCAGCGAGATCACCACGGCCCCGTCGCCGCCTGCCTGGGGCAGCATGATCAACAGCAGCAGTGCCCCGGCCAGGAACAGCGAGCCGGTGATCCAGCGGCCCGTCGTCATCACCCGGGTCTCCACCGCGGAGTCCCGCAGGGTCTCGGCCGGGCTGTCCTTCGCGGCCCGGCGGGAGGCGGCGAACACACCGAGCAGCGCCACGCCGAGCCCGGCCAGGAAGCTGATCAGCAGGACCGGCGGGGAGACGGGGACGGCGAAGTCCGCGGGCGCCAGGCCGACGGCGGACAGCGCGGCGGCGACCAGCCGGCCGCCGGCGGCCCCGAGGCCGCAGCCCACGGCCGAGGCGACGGCGCCCAGCACCGCCGACTCCGTCATGATCATGCGGCGTACCTGGGGCGGGGTGGCGCCGACGGTGCGCAGCAGGGCCAGTTCCCGGCGCCGCTGGGTGACGGCGAAGGCGAAGGTGCCCGACACCACGAAGACCGACACGAAGCCGGCGATCACCGCCGTCACGGCGAGCAGCGTGGCCACGTCGCCGAGCGCCGCGGCGCGCGGGGCGGCGCTCGGGTCACCGCCCTTGGCGGCCCCGGTCCCGGCCGTGAGGGAATCCGGCAGCACGGCCGTGATCCGGCGGGCGAGGGCCGCGGCCGGGGTGCCCGGCTCGGCGAGCACGGCCACCGCGTCGGCGCGGTCCGGGTCGGCCGACAGCCGCTGGGCGGTGGCGTCCGAGAAGAAGACGGTGGCCTCGCCGGGCACCCCGCCCCTGCCGGGAGGCGCCGCGATGCCGGTGACGGTCATCTCCCGCCGGCCCTGCGGGGTCACCACGGGGACCTGGTCGCCGACGGTCACGCCGGCGCGCTCGGCCAGCGCGGCGGCGAGCACCACCTGGCCGTCGCCGGCGGGCGCGCGGCCCGCGGTGAGACGGAAGGGGGTGAGCCGGGCGCTGGACCAGCCGTGGCCGACCGGGCGGCCGGCCGCGGCACCGGCGTCACCGGCCACCACCTGGGCGGGCAGCGAGCGGTCGATGACGGCCTGCCGTACGCCGGGCACCCTGCGTACGGTCTCGGCGGTCCGCCGCGCGTCCTCGATGCGGTGCGGCGTGGTGGCGGTCTGACGCTGGTCGTACGCACCGTCCCCGGAGCCGAAGCCGACGGTGAAGGTCTGGCCGGCCCGCACCACGACGGCCGCGGCGTCGTAACGCCCGGGACTGCCGGACTCGGGCGTGCCCCGGGTGGCATCGAGGACCTGACCCGTACTGGCGAGCAGCGCGACGCCGAGCGCCAGCGCGACGAAGGTGCCGGCGAAGAGCGCCCATCTGGCGCGCAGGGTGGAGAGGGCGAGGGTCAGCACGGGTCAGCCGCCCAGCCGTGCCAGGTGCTCGCTCACCGTGGCCACCGTCGGGGCCGCCAGTTCGCCGTGCACCGCACCGTCGGACAGGAAGAGCACCCGGTCGGCCCAGGCGGCGGCGACCGGATCGTGGGTCACCATGACCACCGTCTGCCCCGCCTGGTCCACCACGGACCGCAGCAGGCCCAGCACCTCACGGCTGGTGCCGGTGTCCAGCGCACCGGTCGGCTCGTCGGCGAACAGCACGTCGGGCCGGCTGATCAGGGCGCGGGCGACGGCCACCCGCTGTTGCTGGCCGCCGGACAGCTCCGCCGGCCGGTGGCCGCCCCGGTCGCCCAGTCCCACCTGCTGGAGCGCGGCGTCCACCTGGGCGCGGCCGGGGCGCTGCCCGGCCAGCCGCAGCGGCAGCGCCACGTTCTTGCGCGCGGTCAGCGACGGCATGAGGTTGAAGGACTGGAAGACGAAACCGATCCGCTCCCGGCGCAGCCTGGTCAGCTGTGTCTCGGTCAGGGTGCCGAGGTCGGTGGTGCCGAGGAGCACCCGCCCGGAGGTGGGGCGGTCCAGGCCCGCCGCGCACTGGAGCAGGGTGCTCTTGCCCGACCCCGAGGGGCCCATCACCGCGGTGAACGATCCGCGGCCGAAGGCGCAGTGCACACCGCGCAGGGCGGGGACCTTGTTGTTGCCGCGGCCGTACAGCCTGACCACCGCGCTGAGCGTCACGGCCTGCTCGACGCCGACTCCGGTGACGGGCACCGTTCCTCCTCGACCTGGGGAATCCGTGCACGTCATGTCCACGGCGTGGCGCCAGTCAAGCGGGGCGGGGCCGGGCCGGGCACGGGTGCCAGATCCCGTTTTCCGGGTGGAGAAGACTCCACCTGACGGCCGTGCGCCCGGTGGGGCGGAACCGTGCCGCCGGTGCGGGGCGTCGTATATGAGCCCAGGGGCGGGTTTTCGGACGAAGGCCGGAGCCCTCGGGGGACAGGAGCCGCGAAACCGCCATCCGCGTGACATACATCGCACAGCCCGTTCTCCGCCGCCGCAAGCGGAACATTAGACTCGGCAGATCGGCAAGCTCGACCAGCCAGAGCCAGCTACAACCAGGCGAATCTGCACGAAGCAGCACGAATCGCTCGAACCAGCTCGACAGCAAGGAGGCACGGGTGGCGCTGCTGACCCGCATCAAGGGACCGCGCGATCTGGACCGACTAGGACCGCAGCAGCTGGAGCAGCTGGCGGGGGAGATCCGTACCTTCCTCGTCGACGCCGTCTCCAAGACCGGCGGACACCTCGGCCCCAACCTCGGTGTGGTCGAGCTGACCATCGCCCTGCACCGGGTGTTCGAGTCCCCGAAGGACAAGGTCCTGTGGGACACCGGGCACCAGTCCTACGTCCACAAGCTGCTCACCGGCCGGCAGGACTTCTCGAAGCTGAAGATGAAGGGCGGCCTGTCCGGCTACCCCTCGCAGGCCGAGTCCGAGCACGACGTCATCGAGAACAGCCACGCCTCCACCGTGCTGGGCTGGGCCGACGGCCTGGCCAAGGCCAACGAGGTGCTGCGCAAAAACGATCATGTCGTCGCGGTCATCGGGGACGGCGCGCTGACCGGCGGCATGGCCTGGGAGGCGCTGAACAACATCGCCGCCGCCAAGGACCGCCCGCTGGTCATCGTCGTCAACGACAACGAGCGCTCCTACGCGCCGACCATCGGCGGGCTGGCGAACCACCTGGCCACCCTGCGCACGACGGACGGCTACGAGCGCTTCCTGGCGCGCGGCAAGGACCTCCTGGAGCGCACCCCGGTCGTCGGCAGGCCGCTGTACGAGACGCTGCACGGCGCGAAGAAGGGCCTGAAGGACTTCATCGCGCCGCAGGGCATGTTCGAGGACCTGGGCCTGAAGTACGTCGGCCCGATCGACGGCCACGACATCGAGGCCCTGGAGTCGGCGCTCCAGCGCGCCAAGCGCTTCGGCGGCCCGGTCATCGTGCACTGCCTCACCGAGAAGGGCCGCGGCTACCAGCCCGCCCTCCAGGACGAGGCGGACCGCTTCCACGCCGTCGGCAAGATCCACCCCGACACCGGCCTGCCGATCGCCTCCTCCGGCGCCGACTGGACCTCCGTCTTCGGCGAGGAGATGGTCAAGCTCGGTCACGAGCGCGAGGACATCGTCGCGATCACGGCCGCCATGCTGCAGCCGGTCGGCCTGGACAAGTTCGCCAAGGAGTTCCCCGACCGGGTGTACGACGTCGGGATCGCCGAGCAGCACGGCGCCGTCTCCGCCGCGGGCCTGGCCACCGGCGGCCTGCACCCGGTCTTCGCGGTGTACGCGACCTTCCTCAACCGGGCCTTCGACCAGGTGCTGATGGACGTGGCGCTGCACAGGTGCGGTGTCACCTTCGTCCTGGACCGGGCCGGGGTGACCGGCACCGACGGTGCCTCGCACAACGGCATGTGGGACATGTCGATCCTCCAGGTCGTGCCCGGCCTGCGGATCGCCGCCCCGCGCGATGCCGACCAGGTCCGCGCCCAGCTGCGCGAGGCCGTCGAGGTCGACGACGCGCCGACCGTCGTGCGCTACTCCAAGGGCGCGGTCGGCCCGGCGGTCGAGGCCGTGGGCCGGATCGGCGGCATGGACGTGCTGCGCGAGCCCGGCGCGGGCGTCGAGCGGCCCGACGTCCTGCTGGTGTCGGTGGGCGCGCTGGCACCGATGTGCCTGGAGATCGCCGGCCTGCTCGACAAGCAGGGCATCTCCACGACGGTGGTGGACCCGCGCTGGGTCAAGCCGGTCGATCCGGCGCTGCCGGGCCTGGCCGACGGGCACCGCGTCGTGGTCACCGTCGAGGACAACAGCCGCTCGGGCGGTGTCGGCTCCGCCGTCGCGCAGGCGCTGCGGGACGCGGGCGTGGACGTACCGCTGCGTGACTTCGGCATTCCGGAGCGCTTCCTCGACCACGCCTCCCGCAAGGAGATCCTGGCCGAGATCGGGCTGACCGCGCCGGACATCGCCCGGCAGGTGACCGGTCTCGTCTCCAAGATCGACGGCCGGTACGAGGGCACGGACCGCTCCGTGGACGCCGCGCAGTCCGTGGGCGCGGAGTCCGTCGGTGCCGCGGACGGCGCCGAGCGGGCCGAGGCCGCCCGCGACTGACGGCGACGGGAACGGCAGGAGGAACCGGCCCGGCCGGTTCCTCCTGTGGAGAAGATGCGTGCGTCACGTGGCTGCCATCCGCACGAAGAGCTGACCGCACGCACCGGCCGTTCACCGGACGCGCACCCGCCGCCCAAGACGGCACAAAACCGACGCGCAACATCTGCACAAACATCGCTGAACGGTCATACGATGGGCTGGTGGGCCACCCGAACGGGTGCAACCACCGGCCCGTCGGCATATCCACCCGTCCGTACCATCGGGTGAATCCCCGCCGTGTGCAGGCCCGCCGCACCGTACTCGTCCCGACCATTGCGCAGACTCGGTCAGTTCACGAGTCGCGACGGTCGTCCAGGCGGAGGTTGGCCCATGAGCAGCACACATCGGGGCAGGGGAAACGGACCGGAGAGCGGCAGCGGCGCGGATCCCACCGGGGTACGCCGCAGCGGCCTGTTCCGGACCAAGACGGTCGAGGAGTCGATCCGCGACACCGAAGAGCCCGAACACGCGCTCAAGAAGTCCCTCTCCGCCCTCGACCTGACGGTCTTCGGCGTCGGCGTCGTCATCGGTACCGGCATCTTCGTCCTCACCGGAAAGATCGCCAAGGAGACGGCGGGCCCGGCCGTGGCCCTCTCCTTCGTCGCCGCCGGCCTGGTCTGCGCACTGGCCGCGCTCTGCTACGCGGAGTTCGCCTCGACCGTGCCGGTGGCCGGCTCCGCGTACACCTTCTCGTACGCCTCCCTCGGTGAGCTGCCCGCCTGGATCATCGGCTGGGACCTGGTGCTGGAGCTGGCGCTGGGCTGCGCGGTGGTCGCCGTGGGCTGGTCCGGCTACGTCCGCTCGCTGCTGGACACCGGAGGGGTCCACCTGCCGCAGAGCCTGTCCGGCACGCACGAGGGCGCCTTCGGGTTCGACCTGCTCGCCTGTGTCCTGGTGCTGGTCCTGACCGCCATCCTCGTCGTCGGCATGAAGCTGTCGTCCCGGGTGACCTCGGTGATCGTCGGTATCAAGGTCACCGTCGTGCTGCTCGTCATCATCGCGGGCGCCTTCTTCATCACCGGCGCCAACTACGAGCCGTTCATCCCGCCGAGCCGGGCCACCGAGGGCAGCGACGGCCTCGCCGCACCCCTGTCCCAGCTCGTCTTCGGCTTCACCCCGGCCGACTTCGGGGTGATGGGCATCTTCGCGGCCGCCGCGGTCGTCTTCTTCGCCTTCATCGGCTTCGACATCGTCGCCACCGCCGCCGAGGAGACCCGCCTTCCGCAGCGCGACGTACCGCGCGGCATCCTCGGGTCGCTCGCCATCTGCACGGTGCTGTACGTCGCCGTGTCGATCGTCGTCACCGGCATGCAGAAGTACAGCGAACTGTCCACCGACGCCCCGCTCGCCGACGCCTTCAAGGCCGTCGGGCACCCCTTCTGGGCCGGCCTGATCAGCTTCGGCGCGGCCGTCGGCCTGACCTCGGTCTGCATGATCCTGCTGCTCGGCCAGAGCCGCGTCTTCTTCGCGATGAGCCGCGACGGCCTGCTGCCGAAGGTCTTCTCGCAGGTCCACCCGCGCTTCGGCACGCCGTACCGCTCGACCGTCGTGCTGGGCGCCGTGGTCGCCGTCGTCGCCGGCTTCACCTCGATCGACGAGCTCGCCGAACTGGTCAACATCGGCACCCTGTTCGCCTTCGTCGTGGTCGCCCTCGGCGTCGTCATCCTGCGCCGCTCCCGCCCGGACCTGCCCCGCTCCTTCCGCACCCCGCTGGTGCCGTTCGTCCCGGCCCTGTCGGTGCTCGCCTCGCTCTGGCTGATGCTCAACCTGCCCGCGGAGACGTGGCTGCGGTTCGCGGTGTGGATGCTGCTCGGGTTCGTCGTGTACTTCGCCTACGGGCGCCGGCACAGCCGGATGAACCGGCCCGCGGGCCGGGGGAGCGAGCCGGGCGGCCGGTGAAAAGCCGCTGTCGTACGCCGTCGCCGCGGCCGTACGCTGCGCGGATGTCACAGACCGAGACCACCTCCACCCCGGTACGCCGCTCCGCCCGCGTACTGCTGCTCGACGCGGACGACCGCCTGCTGCTCTTCCGCAGCCTCCTGGACCCCGCCCGCCCGGACGCCGGACACTGCTGGGTCACCCCCGGCGGCGGCGTGCGCGAGGGGGAGGCGCTCGATGCCGCCGCGGCGCGGGAACTGGCGGAGGAGACCGGGCTGCGGGTGGCGCCCGGTGCGCTGGGGCCGCTGGTCGCCCGTGCCTCCGGGTACGCGGAGCTGACCTGGGCCCACGGCGTGTTCGAGGACGTGTTCTTCCTGCACCGCGTCGCCCGCCACACGGTGGACACCACGGGCTTCGAGGCGCACGAGCGCACCGCGATGGTGGAACACCGGTGGTGGGCCGCGGACGAGCTGGCGACGACGGCGGAGACGGTCTTCCCGTACGGGCTGCCGCCGCTGCTCGCGGACCTGTGCGGCGGCCGGGTGCCGGCCGAGCCCGTACGGCTGCCGTGGCACCACTGAGGGCGGCCGGCCCGCGCTGAGCACACGCCTGCCCCGGTACCGCCGGGTGCGGCGGTACCGGGGCAGGCGGCGCAGCTGCCGTACCGGCTCAGGCGGGCACGCTCGCCACGCCCTGGGCCAGGAACTTCTTGCCGTTGACGCGCTCGGAGACGCCCTCACGGTCCAGGTACGGCGTGATGCCGCCCAGGTGGAAGGGCCAGCCGGCGCCGGTGATCAGGCACAGGTCGATGTCCTGCGCCTCGGCGACCACGCCCTCGTCCAGCATCAGGCCGATCTCCTGCGCGACGGCGTCCAGGACGCGGTCGCGGACCTGCTCCTCGGTCAGGACGGTGTCGCCCTGCTTGAGGAGCGCCTTGACCTCCGGGTCCAGCTCCGGCTTGCCGGAGTCGTACACGTAGAAGCCGCGCTTGCCGGCCTTGACCACGGCGGCCAGGTTCGGCGAGACGGTGAAGCGCTCCGGGAAGGCGCCGTGCAGCGTCTCGGAGACGTGCAGGCCGATCGCCGGGCCGACCAGCTCCAGCAGTACCAGCGGCGACATCGGCAGGCCGAGCGGCTCGACGGCCTTCTCGGCGACCTCGACGGGGGTGCCCTCGTCGATGACGTTCTGGATCTCGCCCATGAAGCGGGTCAGGATGCGGTTGACCACGAACGCCGGGGCGTCCTTGACCAGCACGGCCGTCTTCTTCAGCGACTTGGCGACGGAGAAGGCGGTGGCCAGCGACGCGTCGTCGGTCTTCTCGGCGCGCACGATCTCCAGCAGCGGCAGGATCGCGACCGGGTTGAAGAAGTGGAAGCCCACGACCCGCTCGGGGTGCTTGAGCTTGGACGCCATCTCGGTGACCGAGAGGGACGAGGTGTTCGTGGCCAGGATGGCGTGCTCCGGCACGACCGCCTCGACCTCGGCGAACACCTGCTGCTTGACGCCCATCTCCTCGAAGACGGCCTCGATGACGAAGTCCGCGTCGCCGAAGGCGGCGGCCTTGTCGAGGTGGCCGCTGACCAGGCCCTTCAGGCGGTTGGCCTTGTCCTGGTTGACGCGGCCCTTCAGGAGCAGCTTGTCGATCTCGCCGTGGACGTACTCCACGCCCTTGTCGATCCGGGCCTGGTCGATGTCGGTCAGCACGACCGGCACCTCCAGACGGCGGGCGAACAGCAACGCCAGCTGCGAGGCCATCAGGCCCGCGCCGACCACGCCGACCTTGGTCACCGGGCGCGCGAGCGACTTGTCCGGGGCGCCGGCCGGGCGCTTGGCGCGCTTCTGCACCAGGTTGAACGAGTAGATGCCGCTGCGCAGCTCGCCGCCCATGATCAGGTCCGCGAGGGCCTGGTCCTCCGCGTCGAAGCCCTGGCGCAGATCGCCGTTCTTGGCGGCGGCGATGATGTCCAGCGCGCGGTAGGCGGCCGGGGCGGCGCCGTGGACCTTGCTGTCCGCGATGGCCTTGCCGCGCTGCACGGCCTGGTCCCACGCCTCGCCGCGGTCGACGTCGGCCCGTACGACCTCGGTGTCGCCCTTGAGGACCGAGGCGGTCCACAGCAGCGACTGCTCCAGGAAGTCCGCGCCCTCGAAGATCGCGTCGGCGATGCCCAGGTCGTAGACCTGCTGCCCCTTGAGCTGCTTGTTCTGGTTGAGCGAGTTCTCGATGATCACCGAGACCGCGCGGTCGGCGCCGATCAGGTTCGGCAGCAGGACGCAGCCGCCCCAGCCGGGCACCAGGCCGAGGAAGACCTCGGGCAGCGAGAAGGCGGGCAGCGCCTTGGAGACGGTGCGGTACGTGCAGTGCAGACCGACCTCGACGCCGCCGCCCATCGCGGCACCGTTGTAGTACGCGAAGGTCGGCACGGCCAGGCCGGACAGGCGCTTGAAGACGTCGTGGCCGCCCTTGCCGATGGCCAGCGCGTCCTCGTGCCGCTTGAGCAGCTCGACGCCCTTGAGGTCGGCGCCGACGGCGAAGATGAACGGCTTGCCGGTGACGCCGACGCCGACGATCTTGCCGTCCTTGGCCTCCGCCTCGACCTGGTCGAGCGCGGTGTCCAGGTTCGCCAGCGACTGCGGGCCGAAGGTGGTCGGCTTGGTGTGGTCCAGGCCGTTGTCCAGCGTGATCAGCGCGAAGGTGCCGGCGCCGGGCAGCTCCAGGTGGCGTACGTGCGCCTGGGTGACGACCTCGTCCGGGAACAGCTCGGCCGCGCCCTTCAGCAGTTCGGTAGTGGTGCTCACTTGCCTGCTCCCTCGAAGTGCGGGTTCTCCCAGATGACCGTGCCGCCCATGCCGAAGCCGACGCACATGGTCGTGATGCCGTAACGCACCTGCGGCTGCTCCTCGAACTGCCGCGCCAGCTGCGTCATCAGACGCACGCCGGAGGAGGCGAGCGGGTGGCCGAAGGCGATCGCGCCGCCGTACTGGTTGACGCGCGGGTCGTCGTCCGCGATGCCGTAGTGGTCCAGCAGCGACAGGACCTGGACGGCGAACGCCTCATTGATCTCGAAGAGGCCGATGTCGTCGATCGTCAGACCGGCCTTGGCCAGCGCCTTCTCGGTCGCCGGGACCGGGCCGATGCCCATGACCTCCGGCTCCACGCCCGCGAACGCGAAGTCCACCAGGCGCATCTTGACCGGCAGGCCCAGCTCGCGGGCCACGTCCTCGGCGGCGATCAGCGAGGCGGTGGCGCCGTCGTTCAGGCCCGCCGCGTTGCCCGCCGTCACCCGGCCGTGCGGGCGGAACGGGGTCTTGAGGTTCGCCAGGTTCTCCAGCGTGGTGCCGGGCCGCATCGGCTCGTCGGCGGTGGCCAGGCCCCAGCCGGTCTCGCCCGCCTCGGCGTTGGTGCGGCGGACCGAGATCGGTACCAGGTCGGCCTGGATCTTGCCGTCGGCGTACGCCTTGGCGGCCTTCTCCTGGCTGCGGACCGCGTACGCGTCGGCGCGCTGCTTGGTGAGGTGGGGGAGGCGGTCGTGCAGGTTCTCCGCCGTCATGCCCATGAAGAGGGCGGACTGGTCGACCAGCTTCTCGCTGACGAAGCGCGGGTTGGGGTCGACGCCCTCACCCATGGGGTGGCGGCCCATGTGCTCGACGCCACCGGCCACGGCGATGTCGTACGCACCGAAGGAGACGCCGCCGGCGATGCTCGTCACGGCGGTCATGGCGCCGGCACACATCCGGTCGACGGAGAAGCCGGGGACGGACTGCGGGAGGCCGGCCAGGATGCCGGCGGTACGGCCGAGGGTCAGGCCCTGGTCGCCGATCTGGGTCGTGGCGGCGAGGGCGACCTCGTCGATACGGGCCGGGTCGAGGTCCGGGTTGCGGCGCAGCAGCTCCCGGATGCACTTGACGACCAGGTCGTCGGCGCGGGTCTCGTGGTAGATGCCCTTCGGGCCCGCCTTGCCGAACGGGGTGCGGACGCCGTCGACGAAGACGACGTCCCTAGCGGTACGAGGCACGTTGGCTCTCCTCCAGGTGCGGGGTGGCACTGCTGCGGGCGCGCCCTCGGGCGCGTCACGCTCCTCATGCTACTTGCGGGTAACCATGCTGCCCAGTCCCTCCGGGGTAAGCGGTGAAGGTCACAGAGGTGGGCGTTCCGTGTCGCCCGGCGGGTGGGGCCGGTGGGCGGTTCCGCCGCCGACGTGGCCGGGGTTCGTCGTGTGGAGGGGCGGGGGCAGGGCACTCGCGGGGCGTCGGCCGGTTGCGCGACCCGGGAGGTTTGCAGCGTATTGCGGCCTTATGGTGCGGATATGGATACGGATGGGAGTGAGCGTATGACCAAGCGTGTTCGAGCTGCCGGGGCGGTGTGCGCTGTCGCGCTGGCCGGCGGTCTGCTGGCCGGCTGCGGTGACGACGACGGCGGCGGGGGCGGCTCGTCGGCCTCGCCCTCGGCGCCCGCCTCCTCGGCGGCTCCGTCGCAGTCGCCCGGCAGCGGCGGGTCGTCGGGCGCGATGACCGAGGACCAGCGCTCCCGCAAGGCCCTCGTCCCCGAGGCCAAGGTCTCCTACGACCAGGCGCTCAAGGCGGCCACGGGGGCCGTGGAAGGCTCCAAGCCGGTTGCGGTGGAGCTGAAGCGCGGGGCCGGCGGGAAGGCCGAGTGGCACGCGAAGGTGGCTGCCTCGGACGGTACGGAGAGCACCGTACGGGTCGACGCGGCGTCCGGGAAGGCGGACAAGCCGCAGACCGAGAACGAGGACGGCGACGACAAGAAGGAACTGGCCGAGCGGCTCAGCCGGGCCAGTGTGACGCCGCAGCAGGCGGCGGCCACGGCGACCGCCCGCAAGAGCGGCACGGTCACCGCCGTGGAGCTGGACACCAACGACCAGAAGAAGGAGATCTGGTCGGTGGACGTGGTGACCACGAACGACTGGAACAAGACCACGTTCGACGTGGACGCGATGAACCGGAAGATCCTGCGCGAACACGTGGACCGGGACTGAACCGGCGGGGGCGGGCCGGGATCTCCGGTCCGCCCCCGGAGGGTCAGGCTCCGGTGGTGGTGGTCAGGGCCTCGGTGAGGATCGGGGCGACCTGTTCGACCTGCCAGGGGCGGGCGCCGTGACCGGCCAGGACGGCGGCGACCGTCTCCTCGGTGGGCTCGGCGGGCGGCTCCCAGCACAGGCGCCGCACGGTGTCGGGCGTGATCAGGTTCTCCTGGGGCAGGTTGAGGTGCTCGGCCAGGGCGGTCACCGCGGCGCGGGCCGCGGACAGCCGGGCTGCTGCCGCCGGGTCCTTGTCGGCCCAGGAGCGGGGCGGCGGCGGACCGTTCAGCGGCTGGCCGGGCTGCGGCAGCTCGCTGTCCGGCAGGGCGCGGGCGCGGTCGACGGCGGCCTGCCACTGTTCGAGCTGGCGGCGGCCCATGCGGTGGCCGAAGCCGGTGAGGGCGGCGAGCGCGTGCGCGTTGGGGGGCAGGTTCAGTGCCGCTTCGATGATGGCGGCGTCACCGAGCACCTTGCCCGGTGAGACGTCGCGCCGCTGGGCGACCTGGTCCCGGGCGGTCCACAGTTCCCGTACGACGGCCATCTGCCGGCGGCGGCGCACCTTGTGCATGCCGGACGTGCGGCGCCAGGGGTCCTTGCGGGGCGGCGCGGGGGGAGCGGCGGCGATGGCCGCGAACTCCTGGCGGGCCCATTCGAGCTTGCCCTGCCGGTCCAGCTCCTCCTCCAGGGCGTCGCGCAGGTCCACCAGCAGCTCGACGTCGAGCGCGGCGTAGCGCAGCCAGGGCTCCGGCAGGGGGCGGGTGGACCAGTCGACCGCCGAGTGGCCCTTCTCCAGGGCGTAGCCGAGGACGTTCTCCACCATCGCGCCGAGGCCGACCCGGGCGAAGCCGGCGAGGCGGCCGGCCAGCTCGGTGTCGAAGAGGCGGGACGGGATCATGCCTATGTCACGCAGGCACGGCAGGTCCTGGGTGGCGGCGTGCAGCACCCACTCGGCGTCGGAGATCGCCTCGCCCAGCGCGGACAGGTCGGGGCAGCCGACGGGGTCGATCAGGACGCTGCCGGCACCTTCGCGGCGCAGCTGTACGAGGTAGGCGCGCTGGCCGTAGCGGTAGCCGGAGGCCCGCTCGGCGTCCACCGCCACCGGGCCGGTACCGGCCGCGAAGGCCGACACGACTTCGGCAAGTCCGTCGGCCGTCGCCGTCACGGCGGGGGTGCCCTCGCGCGGTTCCAGTAGGGGGACCGGCGCCGGGCGGGTGTCCGGAGGGGAGTCTCCGGATGTTCGCAGTGTCGAGTCTTCTGCGGTCTTTTGGGCGTCGGTCACCAGTCAAGAGTATCTGTGTATGCACGGCGCCCGCCGAGGGAACGTTCCCTCGACGGGCGTGACGGCGGATTCGGCGGCGGAAGTCAGTGGATGATGCCGGTACGCAGGGCGACGGCGACCATGCCGGCCCGGTCTCCGGTGCCCAGCTTGCGGGCGATGCGGGCGAGGTGGCTCTTGACGGTCAGGGCCGACAGGCCCATCGAGACGCCGATGGCCTTGTTGGACTGGCCCTCCGCAACCAGCCGCAGCACCTCGACCTCGCGTCCGGACAGTTCGCGGTAGCCGCCCGGGTGGCCGGGGGCGCCCGGGGGGCGGCGGTGCATGCGGGCGGCGTTGGCGCCGATGGGCGCGGCGCCGGGGCGGCCGGGGAGGCCGAGGTTGGTACGGGTGCCGGTGACGACGTAGCCCTTGACGCCGCCGGCCAGGGCGTTGCGTACGGCGCCGATGTCGTCGGCGGCGGACAGGGCGAGGCCGTTGGGCCACCCCGCGGCCCGGGTCTCGGACAGCAGGGTCAGGCCGGAGCCGTCGGGCAGGTGGACGTCGGCAACGCAGATGTCGCGCGGGCTGCCGACGCGGGGACGGGCCTCCGCGATGGACGACGCCTCGATCACGTCACGTACTCCGAGGGCCCACAGGTGGCGGGTGACGGTGGAGCGGACGCGAGGGTCGGCCACGACGACCATGGCCGTCGGCTTGTTCGGGCGGTAGGCGACCAGGCTCGAAGGTTGCTCGAGGAGAACTGACACCGGGCCTCCTGGGGGGAGTGGCGGGACGGGTGCCGACATAAGGGGGCGAGTCGGAATGCTCCGTCTTTGAAGGGTCACTGACCTCTTCGGCACCAAACCGGCCCGACTTTAGAGTTTGATCTCAACTTAGTTGGTTCATTTCGGTCAAATCGGTCGCTTGATCGACTTTGGAGTGATGCGGCGGCGGAAGGTTGCCGAGAACCCGTTCGAGCGTCGTGGGGCAGGCCGGAACCTGTCGTCCTGTCAGGTGGCGCGGCGGGGGGCGCGGGCATACGCCTGCGGGCGCGCGGCCGCGCGGGGTAGCGCTCCGGTACGTCACCCGGCGCAGCCGTACGCGGGCGGGCGCACCCGCACGCCGGAGGGCGGACGGACGCACGCGCCCCCTGAAACATCCACACGCCCGGCGCGTCAGCGCGTCAGCGCGCCTGCGGCCCCCGGCGCTGCGGCAGCGGGACGACCCCGCCGCGCGGCGACGGCTCGGGAGCCACCGGCGGCAGCCCCGCCACCTGGCACAGCAGGTCGCACCACGCGCAGAGGTGGGACGCGAGATCCGGCACCCCGCCCTGCCCCTCCTCCGGGGTCCACGAGGCGCGCATCTCGATCTGGGTCGCCGGGGCCCGCTCCGCGAGCCCGCCGAAGTAGTGGGAACTGGCCCGGGTCACCGTGCCGCTGGGCTCCCCGTACCGCACACCGCGCGCGTCCAGCGCCCCGGTGAGCCAGGACCAGGAGACCTCGGGGAGCAGCGGGTCGGAGCCCATCTCCGGCTCCAGCTCGGCGCGCGCCAGCGTCACCACGCGGAAGGTGCCCTGCCAGGCCTCGTGCCCGGCCGGGTCGTGCAGCAGCACCAGTCTCCCGTCGGCCAGGTCCGTGTCCTCGCCGTCGGGCCCGGTGCCCGGCTCGACGACCGCCGCCTCCAGCGCGTACGCGTAGGGCGCGAGGCGCTTGGGCGCGGGCGTCGGCTCGATCTCGATCTCGGGACGCACCCGTGCTGTGCGGAGCGCCTCGATCGCCTGACGGAAGGGGATGGGGACGTTGTCCGCGCTGTCCGCGAGGTGTTCGTGAGCCGCAGCCATGCCCGGAAGGTTAGGCGGAAGGAGCCGCTCGGTGAGGGAGGACACCCGGTGCGCGCGTCGCCCATTCGGAGGCGCCCTCGCGCGCGTGCGAAGATTTGGTGCGTGAGCGCCAACGACCGCCCGACGGGCCAGCAGCAGACCGCTACGTACGACTCGGCCTTCCTCAAGGCCTGCCGGCGGGAGCCGGTGCCGCACACGCCGGTGTGGTTCATGCGCCAGGCCGGACGGTCGCTGCCCGAGTACCGCAAGGTCCGCGAGGGCACCGCGATGCTGGAATCCTGCATGATGCCGGAGCTGGTCACCGAGATCACCCTGCAGCCGGTCCGCCGGCACGGCGTCGACGCGGCGATCTACTTCAGCGACATCGTCGTGCCCCTGAAGGCGATCGGCATCGACCTGGACATCAAGCCGGGCGTCGGCCCGGTCGTCGAGAAGCCCATCCGGACGCGCGCCGACCTGGAGCAGCTGCGCCCGCTGGAGCCGGACGACGTCCCGTACGTGGCCGAGGCCGTGCGGATGCTCGTCGGCGAGCTGGGCGGCACGCCGCTGATCGGCTTCGCCGGTGCGCCGTTCACCCTCGCCAGCTACCTCGTCGAGGGCGGCCCGTCGCGCAACCACGAGCACACCAAGGCGATGATGTACGGCGACCCGCAGCTGTGGGCCGACCTGCTCGACCGCCTGGCCGGCATCACCTCCGCCTTCCTGAAGGTGCAGATCGAAGCGGGCGCGAGCGCCGTGCAGCTGTTCGACTCCTGGGTGGGCGCGCTGGCCCCCGCCGATTACCGCCGCTCCGTCATGCCGGCCTCCGCCAAGGTCTTCGAGGCGGTGTCCGGGTACGGCGTCCCGCGCATCCACTTCGGCGTCGGCACCGGTGAGCTGCTGGGCCTGATGGGCGAGGCGGGCGCGGACGTCGTGGGCGTCGACTGGCGGGTGCCGCTCGACGAGGCGGTCCGCCGCGTCGGGCCCGGCAAGGCGCTCCAGGGCAACATCGACCCGGCCGTGCTGTTCGCGCCGCGCGAGGCGGTCGAGACCAAGGCGCGCGAGGTGCTGGACGCGGCCGCCGGCCTGGAGGGCCACATCTTCAACCTGGGCCACGGCGTGCTGCCGAACACCGACCCGGCCGCGCTGACCCGCCTCGTCGAGTACGTCCACGAGCAGACGGCGCGCTGACCCGGTGGTCGGGCCGCCGGACGCCCGGCGGCCCGACCGCGCCTCAGTCGCCCGCGGCCCGTACCGCGGCGGCCGCCTTGCGGGCTGCGACCAGGACCGGATCCCAGACGGGTGAGAACGGCGGCGCGTAGCCGAGGTCGAGCGCGGTCATCTCCTCGACCGTCAGCCGCGCCGTGAGCGCCACCGCCGCCACGTCCACCCGCTTGCCCGCGCCCTCCCGGCCGACGATCTGGACGCCGAGGAGGCGGCCGGTGCGCCGCTCGGCCATCATCTTCACCCGCATCGGGCGGGCGCCCGGGTAGTAGCCGGCGCGGCTGGTCGACTCGATGGTGACCGTCACGTACTGCAGGCCCACGGACCGCGCCTGTTCCTCCAGCAGCCCGGTCCGGGCGATCTCCAGGTCGCAGACCTTGGAGACGGCGGTGCCGACGACGCCGGGGAAGGTCGCGTAGTCACCGGCCACGTTCGAGCCGATGATCTGGCCGTGCTTGTTGGCGTGGGTGCCCAGCGCGATGTGCCGGGTCCGGCCGAGGACCAGGTCCAGCACCTCCACACAGTCCCCGCCGGCCCAGACGTTGTCGTGGCCGCGCACCCGCATCGACAGGTCGGTGAGCAGCCCGCCGGTGTCGCCGAGCGGCAGCCCGGCCTGCTCGGCGAGGGTGGTCTCGGGCCGTACGCCCAGGCCCAGCACGACCACGTCGGCCGGGAACTCGCCGTCGTCCTCGGTGGTCACCGCGCAGGCCCGCCCGGAGCCGTCGGTGCGGATGCCGGTGACGGCCGCGCCGCGCACCGTCTCGATGCCCAGCCCGCACATCGCCTCGTGGACCAGTTCGCCCATGTCGGGGTCGAGCGTGGACATCGGCTGCTCGCCGCGGTCCAGGACGGTGACGTCGTAGCCGCGGGTGACCAGCGCCTCGGCCATCTCGACGCCGATGTAGCCCGCGCCGACGACGACCGCCTTGGTGCCCTCGGTGGCCTTCAGGGTGTCCAGCAGCGCCTGCCCGTCGTCCAGGGTCTGCACACCGTGCACGCCGGGCGCGTCGATGCCCGGCAGCGGCGGGCGCAGCGGCCGCGCGCCGGTGGCGATCACCAGCTTGTCGTAGCCGGTCCAGGTCTCGGAGCCGCCGCCGTCCAGGTCGCGGGTGCGGACCCGGCCGCGCTCCAGGTCCAGTTCGGTGACCTCGGTCCGCATCCGCAGGTCGATGTCGCGCTCGCGGTGCTGCTCGGGTGACCGGGCGATCAGGTCGTCCGGTCCGTCGACCGTGCCGCCGACCCAGTAGGGGATGCCGCAGGCGGAGTACGAGGAGAAGTGGCCGCGCTCGAAGGCGACGATCTCCAGTTCGCCGGGCTTCTTCAGCCGCCGGGCCTGTGAGGCGGCGGACATGCCTGTCGCGTCGCCGCCGATGACCACCAGTCGCTCCGCCATCGCGGATGCTCCCTTCGTCGTGTGCCGGTCTCGTGCGTCACGGTCGCCCGTGACGGGCGCCGGTACGTCCCGTGGGCCGTACGGGCAGATTACGGGTCAGAACGGATGGCCGGCCGGGGTGGCGCGGACCGTGGTCCAGCGGGTCTCGGTGAAGGCGTCGAGGTTGGCCGTCCCGCCGAAGTGCGCGCCGGTGCCGGAGTCGGCGAGGCCGCCCATCGGCGCGACCGGTTCGTCGTTGACCGTCTGGTCGTTGATGTGCAGCAGACCGGTGGGGATGCGGTCGGCCAGCTCCAGGGCGCGCGCGGTGTCGCGGGTGACGACGCCGAGCGCCAGCCCGTACGGCGTGTCGTTCGCCAGGGCCACGGCCTCGTCGACGGTGCGGAACGCGCGTACGGGGGCGACCGGCCCGAAGACCTCCTCGGCGTACGCCGGGGAGCGGTCGTCCACGTCGGCCAGGACGGTGGGCCGGTAGAACAGGTCCCGGTGGGTGCCGCCGGCCGCGAGCCGCGCGCCCGCCGCCGTGCTCGCCCCCACCAGGCCGTGGACGCGGTCCCGCTGCCCGGCGTCGATGACCGGGCCGAGCTGGACGTCCTCGCGGTACGGATCGCCCACGGTGAGCGCGTCGGCCGTGGCCGCCAGCCGCTCCACGTACTCGTCGTACAGGGAGGCGTGCACCAGGTGGCGCCCCGTGGACATGCAGATCTGGCCCTGGTGGAAGAAGGAGGCCCAGGCCGCGGCGGACATGGCGGCGTCCAGGTCCGCGTCCTCCAGGACGAGGAAGGCGCTGTTGCCGCCCAGCTCCAGGTGGGCCCGCTTGAGGTGCCGGGCGGCGAGCGCGCCGACGCTGCGGCCCGCGGCCGTCGAGCCGGTGAAGGAGATCACCCGGACGTGCCGGTCGCCGACCAGGGCCTGTCCGGTCTCGCTGCCGCCCGGCAGCACGTGCAGCAGCCCTTCGGGCAGCCCGGCCGCCGCGAAGACCGCCGCCACGGCATGGCCGCCGCACACCGCGGTGCGCGGGTCGGGCTTGAGGACGACCGCGTTGCCGAGCGCCAGGGCCGGGGCGACGGAGCGCATCGCGAGCACGAGCGGGACGTTGAACGGCGCGATGACGCCCACGACACCGGCGGGCACCCGGGTCGTGTACGAGTGACGGGGCGCGGCGGAGGGCAGCACCTGGCCCAGCGGGTGGTGGGCGAGCGCGGCGGCCTCGTAGCACTCCTCCGCGGCGGTCCGTATCTCGAAGCCGGCCTTGCCGGGCACGCTGCCGGCCTCCCGGACGAGCCACTCGGACAGCTCGTCGGCGTGCCGGGTGATCAGGTCGCCGGCCCGGCGCAGCACCGCGGCGCGCTCCGTGTACGGCGTGCGCGCCCAGGCGCGCTGGGCGGCCGCGGCCTCGGCGGCCGCGCTCTCCACGTCGGCGGGGGCGGCGAGGGTGAAGGCGGCGAGGGCGGCGCCGGTGGCCGGTTCGACCGCGGTGGTCCCGCCGCCGTGCAGCAGGGGCGCGTCGTCCAGGTCGAGCAGGGGCATCGGGCGGCCTCCGGTCGGAACGGTTGAGGAGTGAACCAGTTCGGTTCATCCTCTCGCACCGGTGATCAACGGGGACGCCGGGGCCCGGCCCGGGCCGCGCGACCCGGCCGTCCCGGCACCGCTACTCGCGTTCCAGTACGAGCGCCAGCCCCTGCCCCACGCCGATGCACAGCGCCGCCAGGCCCGTACCGGAGCCGCGGGCGGCGAGCTGGTGGGCGACCGCGCCCGCCAGCCGGGCGCCGGACGCGCCCAGCGGGTGCCCGACGGCGATGGCGCCGCCGCGCGGGTTGACCACGTCCGGGTCCAGACCGGGCCACTGGGCGAGGCAGCCCAGCGCCTGGGCGGCGAACGCCTCGTTCAGTTCGAAGGCGGCCAGGTCGGTGAGGCCGCGCCCCGCCTTGTCCAGGGCCCGCCGTACGGCCTCCACCGGACCCAGCCCGAAGAGCTGCGGCTCGACGCCGGTCACCGCGCTCGCGCCGATCCGGGCCAGCGGCTCCCGGCCGGTGGCCCGCAGCCCCTCCTCGTCGACGAGCAGGAGGGCCGCGGCGCCGTCGTTGAGCGGGGAGGAGTTGCCCGCCGTGACCGTGCCGTTCTCCTTGCGGAAGGCCGGGCGGAGCTTGGCCAGCGCTTCCGCGGAGGTCGTGGCACGGATCGATTCGTCCTGCGTGAGGTCCACGTCCGGCAGCGGGACGACTTCGGCGTCGTACGCGCCCTGCTCCCAGGCGCGCGCCGCCTTGCGGTGACTGGCGAGCGCGAAGGCGTCCTGCTGCTCGCGCCCGATGCCGTACTTGTCGGCGATCAGCTCCGCGCCCTCGCCCAGCGCGACGGTCCACTCGGGCGCCATCCGCGGGTTGACCATCCGCCAGCCGAGCGTCGAGGAGAACATCTCCTGGTGCCCGGCAGGGAAGGCCCGTTCGGGTTTCTGGAAGACGTACGGCGCGCGGCTCATCGACTCCACGCCGCCCGCGAGCACGACATGCGCGTCCCCGAGGGCGATGGAGCGGGCGGCCTGGATGACGGCCTCCAGGCCGGAACCGCACAGGCGGTTGACGGTCACCCCGGGTACGGAGACGGGCAGCCCGGCCAGCAGGACGGCCATCCGCGCCACGTTGCGGTTGTCCTCACCCGCCCCGTTGGCGTCGCCGAGGACGACGTCGTCGATACGGGCCGGGTCGAGGTCCGGGGTGCGCTCCACCAGGGCCTTGACGACGTGGGCGGCGAGGTCGTCGGGGCGGGTGCCCGCGAGGGCGCCGCCGTACCTGCCGACGGGGGTCCGTACGGCGTCGACGATGTAGACGTCCCGGGCGCCCCACGCGCCTCGTGCACCCTGCTCGGTCATCAGCCTGTCCGCCCTGCCCGCTCGAAGCCGTCCGCCCGAAGATCGGCGCTGCCGCCCCGAGTCTTTGCCCGCCGCGCGCGGCTGTCAACGGTCTCCCGGACCGTCACCCTCCCGTGCGGCCTCGGTGGGGGACTGCCGGGGCACGGCGGCGGCTTGCGACGGCCGCGTACGCCGTGGCAGCCGGCCCCGCAGCACCCGCCACAGCACGTACAGCAGCGCCCCCGCCGCGAGGAAGGGCAGTGACGCGCCGACCGCGACCAGCAGCCTCCGCACGCCCTCCGTAAAGGCGTTCCAACCGCCGCTGAGCGCGTCCCCGAAGGAGGTCTCCTCGTCGTCCGCCGCGTCCGGCTCGTGCAGCACCAGCGTCACCGTGGCCGTGCCGGTCTGCTCCTGGAGCGACTTCAACCGCGCCTGGAGGGACTCCAGTTCCGTCTGGCGGCGGCTGAGTTCGGACTCCAGCGTGACGATGTCGCCGATCGAGGTGGCCTTGTCCATCAGCGCCCGCACCCGCGCCACACTGGCCTGCTGGGACCTGATGCGGCTGCCGGTGTCCACCACCTGGTCGGTGACGTCCTTCGCCGAGACCTGCCGCTTTTTGAGCGTGCCCAGCCGGGAGAGCCGGTCCAGCAGGCCGTCGTACGCCTCGGGCGGCACGCGCAGCGTGACCCGGGAGCGCTCGCGGCCCTCGCTGTCCCGGTCGGTGCTCTCGTCCCCGACGTAGCCGCCGGCGCCCTTGGCCGCCGTACGGGCCTCGGCCAGTGCTCCGGGCACGTCCGCGGCCTCGACGGTGAGCGTCGCCGTACGGACGATCTGCGCCGTCGAGACCGGCGCGGGCTTCCCGGTCCCGCTGCCTGTCCCGGCCTGCCCGCCGGCCGACGCCGCGCCACCGGGTGCCTTGGGCCCGGCCATGCCCTGCTCGCCCCGCGCGGCGCCCTGGTCGGCCCGCGGCGCGCTCGCCGGCTTCCCGCCGCCCTCCCCGGCCGCCCCGCACCCCGCGACCGCGAGGGACGCCGCGAGCAGCGCTGCGGCGGCCGCCCGCCGCGCCCCGTACGACCTGCCCGCTGTGCCCATGTCCCGTACCCCCGAAGTGGTGTGCCGTTGGTGTCAGTTCGACGTGGCGGAGGAGCCGTGGGTTGCCGTCCGTGCGTCGCGATGCGGTCACGGTCCGGCTTCCGTGCGGACTCTGAGAGAGTGGGGGCATGAGCACAGCGCACACCAGTACGGGCCGCGCGCCCGGAAGTCACGTCGTCGTCATCGGTGGGGGCATCTCGGGGCTGGCCGCGGCCCACCGGCTGCTGGACGGCGGGGCCCGGGTGACCGTGCTGGAGGCGTCCGGCCGGCTCGGCGGCAAGCTGCTCGCCGGGGAGATCGCGGGCGTACCGGTCGATCTCGGAGCCGAGTCGATGCTGGCCAGGCGGCCGGAGGCGGTGGAGCTGGCGCGCGCGACGGGTCTCGGCGACCGGCTGCAGCCGCCCACCACGGCCACCGCCGCCCTGTGGACGCGCGGCGCGCTGCGGCCGATGCCCAAGGGGCACGTGATGGGCGTACCGGGCGACCTGGACCTGCTGGCCTCCTCCGGGGTGATCTCCCCCGAGGGCATGGCGCGGATCGCCGAGGACGAGGCGCTGGAGCGCACGGAGGTCGGCGCGGACGTGGCGGTCGGCGAGTACGTCGCCGCCCGGCTGGGCCGCGAGGTCGTCGACCGGCTCGTCGAGCCGCTGCTCGGCGGCGTGTACGCGGGCGACGCGTACCGCATCTCGATGCGCGCCGCCGTCCCCCAGCTCTTCGAGGCCGCACGCGCCGAACGCTCGCTGATCGAAGGCGTACGGGGCATCCAGGCGCGCACCGCGGCGCGGGCCGCCGAGCCCGGCCGGGCGCAGGCGCCGGTCTTCATGGGCATCGCCGGCGGCGTGGGCACGCTGCCCGTCGCCGTCGCCGACGCGGTACGGGCCGCCGGCGGCGAGATCCGCACGCACACGCCGGTCCGGGAGCTGCGCCGCACCGCCGGCGGCTGGCGCGTCGTCCTGGACGGCGGCGAAGGACCGGCGGCGCTGGACGCGGACGCCGTGGTCCTGGCGACGCCGGCGTCCGCGGCCGCCCGGCTGCTGGCCGCCGAGGCGCCGGCCGCCGCCACCGAGCTGTCCGCCGTCGAGTACGCCTCCATGGCCCTGATGACCATGGCCTTCCGCCGCGCGGAGGTGGAAGCGGCGCTGTCCGGCAGCGGCTTCCTCGTCCCCCCGGTCGACGGCCGCGGCATCAAGGCGTCCACCTTCGCGAGCAACAAGTGGGGCTGGATCGCGGACGCCGACCCGGACCTGTTCGTGCTGCGCACCTCCGTCGGGCGGTACCACGACGAGGCCGACCTGGCGCGCGACGACGCCGACCTGGTGGAGCTGTCGCTGCGCGACCTCGGCGAGGCGGTCGGGCTGGCCGCCCGGCCCGTCGCGCAGCGGGTCACGCGCTGGAACGACGGGCTGCCGCAGTACCCGGTCGGCCACCTGGAGCGGGTGGCCCGCATCCGGGCCGAGGCCGGCAAGCTGCCCGGCCTGCGGGTCTGCGGCGCGCTGTACGACGGGGTGGGCATCCCGGCCTGCATCGCGTCCGCGCGCACCGCCGCGGACGACATCCTGGACACCCTGCCGCAAGCCGCCACGGCGGGCGCGCGAGAATGGACCCATGACTGACGCTTCCGCCCCCGCCACCCCCACCGGGGCCGCTCCCGAGAAGACCCCGAACGCCGGCAAGAAGGCGAAGGACCTGAACGAGGTCATCCGCTACACGCTCTGGTCGGTGTTCAAGCTGCGCGACGCGCTGCCCGAGGACCGCGCCGGGTACGCCGACGAGGTCGAGACGCTGTTCGCGCAGCTCGCCGCCAAGGACGTCGTGGTACGCGGCACCTACGACGTCTCCGGTCTGCGCGCCGACGCCGACGTGATGATCTGGTGGCACTCGGAGAGCTCGGACGCGCTCCAGGAGGCCTACAACCTCTTCCGCCGCACCAAGCTGGGGCGCGCGCTGGAGCCGGTCTGGTCGAACATGGCGCTGCACCGCCCGGCCGAGTTCAACAAGTCGCACATCCCGGCCTTCCTGGCCGACGAGGTCGCCCGCGACTACGTGAGCGTCTACCCGTTCGTGCGCTCCTACGACTGGTACCTCCTCCCCGACGAGGACCGCCGCCGGATGCTCGCCGACCACGGCAAGATGGCCCGCGGCTTCCCGGACGTGCGCGCCAACACCGTGCCGTCCTTCTCGCTGGGCGACTACGAATGGATCCTCGCCTTCGAGGCCGACGAGCTGTACCGCATCGTCGACCTCATGCGCCACCTGCGCGGCTCCGAGGCGCGGCTGCACGTCCGCGAGGAGGTGCCGTTCTACACCGGGCGGCGCAAGCCGGTCGCCGAGCTGGTGGCCGGGCTGGCCTGAGAGGCCGGCCCCAGGCAGCGTGACAGGCCGGGTGCGACACCCGGCCTGTCATGAGGCGGCCCGCCGTGCCGCGCGCCCGTCCTACTTCGCCGGGCGCTTCCTGGCGGCGGGCAGCACCGGCTTCGGCTCCGCACGCGGCCCGCAGAACGTGTCCCGGGCCGGGGTCCGCCCGGTCAGCAGATACCGTTCCACGTGCTGGTTGGCGCAGGTGTTCGTCCCGAACGAGACGCCGTGCGTGCCCGCGCCGCGCTCGGTGACCAGCGCCGAGCCGGGCAGCCGGCGCCGCAGCTCGACCGCGCCGGAGTACGGCGTCGCGCCGTCCCGCTCGGCGGCCAGCAGCAGTACCGGAGGCAGCGCGCCCGGCGCGGTCCGCACGTCGACCGGGCGGTGCGGCGTCCCCGCCTGCGGGAGGACCACATCGGTCACGTCGTGCGAATAACGCACCGGGTCCTGGACGGCGCCCCGCGGCGCGTAGCGGGGCCAGAAGGCGCACGGCAGGTTCATCCAGGCGTTGTCCCACGTCTCGAACGGCGCGACGCGTGCGCTCGCGGTGTTGTCCCGGTTCCAGACCCGCAGGTCACGCGGCCACAGCCCGTCGTTGCACTCCACGGCCGTATAGACCGCGTTGCCGTTCTCGTCCGCCTTCTCGCCGCCCGGCTGCGGTGCGGCCTGCTTGAGCAGCAGCCGGGGGTCGCCCTTGACGTACGTGGCGAGTGCCGCGGCCCGCACCGGCCAGTACGCGTCGTTGTAGCCCGTCTTGAGGAACGCCGCCTGCAACTGCGCCGACCCGACCTTGCCGCCCAGGGGCTTGCGGCTCAGCCGCGCCCGTACGGTGTCGTACGTGCGCAGCACCGCCTGCGGTGTCGTGCCCAGGCGGTACACCTTGTGGTGCTTGGCCACCCAGCGGCCCCAGTCCTGCCAGCGGCGCTCGAAGCCGATGTTCTGGTCGAGGTTGTTGCGGTACCAGATCTGCCGCGGGTCGGGGTTGACGACGCTGTCGAAGACCATCCGGCGGACGTGGCCGGGGAAGAGCGTCGCGTACACCGCCCCGAAGTAGGTGCCGTACGAGGCGCCCATGTACGTGAGCTTCTTCTCGCCCAGCCCGGCGCGCAGCATGTCCAGGTCACGGGCGTTGTTGGCGGAGGTGTAGTGGCGCAGCGCGGGCCCGGCGCCGCGGGCGCAGCCCTGCGCGTACGCCTTCGCCTCGGCGAACTTCTTGCGCTTGAAGGCCTCCGAGGGCTGCCGCGGGCTCGCGCTCGGGATCTTGGCGAACTCGGCCGGGTCCTGGCAGGACAGCGGCGCCGAGCGGCCCACACCGCGCGGCGCGTACCCGACGAAGTCGTACGCCCGGGCCGTCTTCCGCCAGCGCTCCACCTTGGCGTACAGCGGGAAGTTCATGCTGGACGCCCCGGGGCCGCCCGGGTTGAAGACGAGCGCGCCCTGGCGCTCCTCGGGGGAGCCGGTGGCGCGGGCCCGGCTCACGGTGAGGGTGATCTTCTTGCCGCCGGGGTGGGCGTAGTCCAGCGGGACGGCGAGCCGGCCGCACTCCACACCCGCCGGCAGGTGCTCCTCGGGGGCGCAGGAGCCGAAGACGATCCGGGGCGGCGCGGGCGCCGGGGCACCGGCCGTGGCCGGCCGGGCCGCCCCGCCCGCGGGGACGGCGACGAGTGCGGTCAGGACCAGCGACCCGAGGGTGCCGTACAGCGCTACTGCTTTCACAAGCCGTCCCTTCGTATGGAGGCGCCCGGTGCGCGGACCGCCGGTGCGCATACAAAAGGGATAGTTGAGGCGAGGGTTGGGCTTGTAAAGCACCGCGCTCCGGTGTCGGGAGCTATGCCCCCATCGAGTGGAGCGCGGTGCGGGCGTCACGGCCGTTCGGCTCGTACAGCCTTGCGTGCGTGCGGCCCCGTGTTCCTCACCGGCGCCCCGTGCTCACCGGCAGCGGCGGCCGGAGTTGATGCACTGCACCGCGCGCGCCATCAGGTCGCGCGGCATGAAGTTGGCGAAGTCGGCGTGGTCGGTCACCGGCTTGCGCAGCTGTTCGGGGAAGCTGTCGAGGGCGAAGGCGCGCGGCCGGGGCTGCACGGCGTAGGTCAGCCGCATCTGGAGCTGCGGCACGGCTTTCGTGCCGGTGGGGCAGCGGCCGGTGGCCCGGTCCGGGAAGACGAGGTGGGTGCGGTGGTCGGCGCTGTCCTTGTTCGTCCCGTCCCAGCAGCTCGGGAAGTCCAGCAGCCGTACGGCCTGGCTGCCGCCGGGGCACAGCGGGTACTTGTCGGTCAGGCGCCGGTTCTCGAACCCGGTGCAGGTCCACTGGGCCCGCGCGTTGGCGGTGCCGTTGGTGAACGCCTTGGCGTCGCCGGTGATGGCGCGCAGGCCCTCCGGCATGGCGGTGACCTTGCCCGCCGGGCTGCCGCGGAAGGCCAGCGAGACCGAGCGGGGCGTCAGCACCTGGCCGACGTTGCCGTCCGCCGGATCCTGCCCGTTGCCGCTGCTCGGGCCGTCCTGCCCGCTCAGGCGGCGCAGTACGGGCCAGAAGTACGCCGACTTGTCGCCGCGGTCGCAGGTGGTGCCGGCCGCGCGCAGGGAGTCGTCGGTGGAGAAGGCGTCGGTGGAGCGGTTGCCCACGTAGTCGTGGAGGTGGTGGGCGCCGTTGGCGACACCCGGGGTGACGATGAAGTTGTCCGGGTTGTTGTGCCGCTCCTCGTTGCGGCCGCAGTTGCTGGTGAAGGTGCCGGTGGAGGCGTCGCGTCCGGCGCGTGGGGGCTGTGGGCCGGGGCGTACGGAGCGGATGTCGGCGAAGTCACCGGCGGCGGGGACGCTTTGGCCGGTGCCGGGGGAGGTGCCGGAGCCGGCGGGCGCGCTGGATCCGGTGCGCCCGTCGGGTCCGTCGGGGGCGTCGGCGGGGGTGCCCGACGGCCCGGCGGAGCCTGCGGCGGGGGTGTTCGCGGAGGCGTTGTCAGTGGGCTGTGTCACGCTGGGTGACGATGGTGCGGATGACGAGTCGGCGGGTGGCGGCCCGGACGGGGGAGTGACGTTGTGAGCCGAGGCATTTCCGGTCACGGAGACGAAGGTGCCGGCCGAGCCGAGCACGGCGAGCAGGGCGATCAGCACGAGGTGCTTGGTGCCGAGCCGGCGCCGGTGCCGCGGGGGCTGCGGGACGGGCGGCGAGGGCCGCGGTGGCGGAGCGGGGCGGGGTGGCTGCGGAGGCTCGGGCTGTCCGGTGCGACGGTGGTCGGGCATGGGCGATCACTTCTTCCCGTTCTCTCAGGGGTGTTGACGCCGGTCGCCGGAGGACTCGGCAGGTTCCGGGGCCCCGGTGGCGGTGGCGGGTGGCGTCGCGGGCGGAGGCAGCGAATACGTCGGTGACGGTGTGACCGGCGCCGGTGAGGTGGCGGGCGCCGCGTCGAGGGACGGCGGCGGGGCCGAAGGGCTCGGCGGTGGGGAGGAGGTGGCCGCGTCCTCGGCGATCGCGTCGAAGTCGACGAACCCGGTGCGCTCCAGCATGGAGATGTGGTCCAGGACGGTGCGGTTGGCGTCGTCGGCCAGACCGCGGACGAGCGAGTTGCGGGTGGTCGCGCGGACCTGCGCGACGAGGGTGAAGACCTTGCCGTGCGCCAGCCGCAGGATGTTCGCGAACCTGCGGTCGTACGCCGCCCCGCGCGCGGCGCTCAGCTCCGTCAGCCACTGCCGCTGCTGGGCGTTGGGCCGGCCGGGCAGCGCGAGACCGAGCTGTGCGGCCACCTCGCGTACGTGCCGGTCGAGCGCGGCGTGGCCGTCGACGAGATGGTCACCGGCCTCGCGTACGGCCGGAACGGTCCCGCGCTGCTGGGCCTGCTGGCCCGCGGGCAGCTCCCACAGGCCCGCCAGCCGGACGCGGTTGACGAAGTCCCGGTCGAGCGCGGACAGCGGGCCGAACGAGGTGGCGACGGTCTGGGTGTCGACGTCCCCGCCCGAGCCCGGCCGGCCCGCGAACGACCAGATCGGGAAGAGCAGCGCGGCGAGTGTCGCGGCGAGCGCGGCGACGACGAGGCCGGTGCCGGTTACGGATCGCATGGTGCCTCCTGGTGCGGCACCGCACGCTAGTGCGCCCTGTGCTGATCCCGTCCCCCGTTCGGGGAAGCCCCGTCAACGGCCCCGGGCCGCTGGTACGTTGACCGGTTGCCCAGGGGCATCAGGTGTACGGGACGCCGGAGGTCAGCTGCCGCAGCCGCCGCCACCGCAGGAGGAGGAACTGCTGCTGCAGCTCGACCCGGAGCTGCCGCACGACGATCCGCCGCCACAGCTCGATCCGGAGCCGCCGCTGGACGAACCGCCGCAGCCCGAGTGCGATCCGCCACCGCACGACGACCCGCACCAGGACGTGTCCGGGCTGTCGTCCGGCACGTTCCAGCCGCAGGCCGCGTTCGACGAAGCGGTCGACGAGGTGCCGGAGGACCCGGAGTACGTTCCGGCGGAGGCGCCCGCCATCGAGCGCTGTGCCTCGACGAGGTGGTCGCGCAGTGCCTCGTCCGCCAGCAGCGCGCTGCTGCCGAGCGCCACGAGCAGTGCGGCGGACCGGTCCGGGGCGTCGGCCAGGTCCTTCTTGTGCACCGTGCGGTACGTCCGTACGGCCGAGACGCCGGCCTTGGTGATCCGCCGGCGCAGCGCCTTCCCGCACACCAGGCCGGTCACGGTGCCGAGGAGGGCCGCGGGCAGGATCTGGAGGACGAAGAGGACTCCCCCTTGCCCGTTGTCGAGGGCTCCCGCGAGGGTGAGGAGGAGGACGAGCAGCAGGCCCGCCGCACAGACACCGGTCTGCCAGGCGGCGAAGCGACGCCAGGGGCGGCTGGTGCGGGGGTTCCGCAGGAGACCGAGCCCGGCCAGCCGGTCGCCGACGGCCTGCACGGCCGGGGACCGCATGACGTGGCGGCGCAGGGTGTCCAGCGCGCCGTCCGGGATCCGCGCCAGGGAGTCCAGTACGGCCGTCTCGACCGGGTCGTACGCCACCGCCTGCCGCACGGACACCACACCGGGGCCGCCCACGGCGATGCGGCCGTCCTGGTGCATACCGGCTATCGCGGCGTCCGCCACTCGGGCCGGGCCGCCGGCGAGGAAGGCGATCTCCCAGAGCTGGTACGTGGACGCCCTGCGGGGCTTGGGCCGGGGCGTCGCCCGGACGATGCGGACGGTCCGCACGACCAGCAGCAGCGAGGAGGCGGCCACGGCCAGGGTCACGAGAAGAGCGGGCATGTCTCTCACCTCCGGTGCAGAGCGCGTCGTACGGAACGGGCCAGGCGGTGCAGTGGACCGCCCGGCGGTTCGGGCCGGGCCCGGTCCCGCCACCACTGCGTCAGCAGGCGGCGCGCGTCCGGGTCGGCGGGCCGGCCTTCGGCCAGCAGGTGGACGGCGAAGTCCATGGCGTCCTGGCGGTAGCCGTGGCGTAGGGGCCGGTGGCGTGCGTATCCGAGGAAGCCGGGCCGGTAGTCCGCGCCGAGGATCGCGGGCAGCTCCGGCGCGACCTTGGCGACGACGGCGGCCCGCTTGGCGGCCAGGGCCCGGCTCTGCACGAGCAGCCGCCGCCGGTCGAAGCCCTCCGGCGCCGGCGTCCCGGCGACCAGCGCGGAGAGCAGCGCGGCCTGCGCGACGGCCAGCCGCCGGCGGGCGGGGTCGGTGGTGGCCGCGGGCGCGGTGGTGACGGCCGCGCCGCGCGGCACGGTCGCCGTGGGCGCCCGGCGCGGTGCCGACGGGGCCGGAGCGGGTGCGGGCGGAGCCGGGGCGGCCGGAGTCGGCGCGGCCGGGGCCGGGGCGGGCGGGGCCTGGGCCTCCTTCAGGACGGTGCGGATCGCGTCGAGTTCGGCGGCGAGTTCGCCGGTCTCCGGGAAGTCCTCGTCGCGCTCCAGCAGGACGCCGGGCGGGGTGACGCGGGCGCAGAGGGCGGCCAGCACGTCCAGGACGGGCCGGGTCACGGGGTGGGCGTGGGTGTCGTGCCAGACCCCGTCCCGCTCGGTCCCGCCCGCCACATGCACATACGCGATGGCCTCGACCGGCAGCTCGTCCAGTGCCGTGGCCGGGTCCTCGTTCCGGTTCACGTGATTGGTGTGGAGGTTGGCGACGTCGATGAGCAGCCGTACGCCGGTGCGCTCGACCAGTTCGGCGAGGAACTGCCCCTCGGTCATCTCCTCGCCGGGCCAGTTGACCAGCGCCGCGATGTTCTCGACGGCGAGCGGCACGGGCAGCGCGTCCTGCGCGATCCGGACGTTTTCGCAGAGCACGTCCAGCGCGTCGCGGGTGCGCGGCACGGGCAGCAGGTGCCCCGCCTCCATCGCGGGCGACGCGGTCAGCGGGCCCCCGGCCCGTACGAACGCGATGTGCTCGGTGACCAGCGGCGCGCCCAGCGCCTCGGCGCGTTCGGCGAGCGCGGCCAGCCGGCCGGGGTCCGGGCGCTCGGCGCCGCCGAGCCCGAGGGACACCCCGTGCGGCACCACGGTCGTGCCGCGTTCACGCAGTGCCTGCAAGGCGGGTGGGAGATGACCTGGACAGATGTTCTCGGCGACGACCTCCACCCAGTCCACACCGGGCAGCTCCGCGATCCCGTCCGCGATCTCGGGCCGCCAGCCGATGCCCGTACCGAGCTGTTCCATGGTGGTTCCCCCTCCCACTCGTGCACCCCCGTGGTGTTCGCTACTCATCGCCACCGTGGTGCCGGGCCAACCCCGGAAGGCACGGGTTCAGAGCATGATTTGAGCTTGCGGCGTGCCGGGCCCGGCGGCGGCCCGCGCGGGCCCGGCGGCTCAGCGGGCGGTCTCCACGCCGACCGCGGCACCCAGCGCGAACAGGACTCCGCCGGTGGCCTGGTCCATGCGCCGGCGGACGCCGGGGCGCTGGAAGAAGGCGCGCGCCCGGTGCACCGCCAGGGCGATCCCGCTCAGCCAGACGACACCCAGCGCGGCGTGCACGGCGACCAGCAGCAGCGTGGTGGCCACGACCGGCGCGTCGTGCGGGATGAACTGCGGCAGCAGGGACATGTAGACGACCCCGACCTTGGGGTTCAGGACATTCGTCAGCAGCCCGGTGCGGAACGCCTGGAGCGGCGACTGCCGGCCGGCCGGATCGGCCGCGCCGGCCGCACCGTCTCCGGCGAGGTGGTCATGCCCGTGGCCGGCGGAGCCGCCCGCCGTGGCCGGATCCCGGACTTCGCGTGCGGCTGTCGCGCGGCGGCGGGCGCTGCGGAGCGCCTGGAAGCCCAGCCACACCAGGTACAGCGCACCGGCGATGCGCAGCGCGTCGTACGCCGTCCGGGACGCCGACAGCATGGCGGTCAGCCCGGCCGCGCCGGCCAGGCCCCACACGAAACAGCCCGCGGCGATGCCGAGCGCGGAGCACAGGGCCGCGCGCCGCCCGGAACCGAGGGACGTACGCAGGACCACGGCGAAGTCGGGCCCCGGCGAGACGGTCAGCAGGACGGCCACCGCGGTGAAACCGAGAAGTGAGGAGAACACAGGAGGTAACCGTACGTCGTGCTCCGGCCAACGTTTCTCCGGCATCCCTTCTTCCGCCCGCGCACTGCTGCGTACCTCTTGCCCGGGGGCCGGGCGCCTGCTCCCATGGCCATCGGGGGGTGATGGGTATGAGCGACATGCGTCCCGGGCCCGGAGCGGACGAGGGAAAGCAGGAGACGCGCTACGCGAGCGACCCGGACCGGCTGTTCCTGCCGCCGGACGACGACCTCGCCCCGAACCGCCCGGGCGAGGCCCTGCGGGTGCGCCTCGCCGAGCAGCCGCGCGCCAGGGCGGCCCTGTGGTGCGCCCGCCTGCTCGGCCGGCGCCCGCCCCAGGACGCCTGGCACCGGCAGCTGCTCGGCGAACAGGCCGTCGGCACGGCCCTGGACCAGCTGACGGCGGGCGGCTGGTATGTGATCCACTCCGTTCCGCTGCCGCCCGCGGCCGTCATCGGGCATCTGCTCATCGGGCCCGGCGGGGTGCTGTGCGTCGCCACCCACTCCGTACGCGGGGACCGGGTGCGGGTGGGGGCGGACGTCGTGCACGTCGGCCGCGGGCACGAGTCGCGGCCGTACGTCCGCGAGAGCCGGCAGCACGCCCGGCGCGCCGCGTACGTGCTGACCCGCGGCTGCCGGTTCCGTGTCGAGACCCGGCCGGTGCTGGCGTTCGTCGGCGCGGCGCACGTGGAGCTGGACCCGGCCCTGCGGGACGTACGGGTGATCCGCGACGAGCGGGACGTACCCCTGCTCGGACGGCTCGGCGGGGTGCTCGCCCCGGAACGCGTCGAACGCGTCTACACGGTCGCCCGCAACCGCCGCACCTGGCTACGGGCCTGACGGGCGGCCCACAGCCCACAGCCCACAGCCCTCAGCCCTCAGCCCCGGCCTCCGCGCCACCCGCCGCCGTACCCGAGGCCGCTCCGGCCACATCGGCCGCGTCAGCCCGCCGAGCCCCCGGGTGCTTGCACGGCCCGGCGCACGGCGCTCCGGAGCCAGTGGTGGGCCCCGTCCGCGGCGTGGCGCGGGTGCCAGGCCATGCCGATGGTCACCGGCGGCAGCGGCAGGGGGATGTCCAGGAGGCGCAGGCCGAGGGCGACGGCGGCGTCGGTGAAGGGCGAGGGGGCGGCGCCGGGCGGCGCGCTGGGGACGAGGCAGACCACGTCGCTGCGGGCGGTGAGCGCCATCGCGGCCACATGGCTGGGCAGCACGGCGGCGACCCGCCGGTGCAGGTTCCGTTCGGCCAGCGCGGTGTCCAGGGGGCCGGTGAACCGGCCGCGGCGGCTGACCGTGACGTGTTCGGCGGCAGCGAGCCGCGCCGGAGTCAGCTCCCCCTCGGTGAGGGGGTGGCCGGGCCGGACGGCGGCCAGCATCCGCAGCGTGACCAGCTCCTCGACCTGGGTCTCGGGATCGATGTGGTCGATGACCCCGATCTCCAGGTCGATGCGGCCGTCGCGGAGGGCCGGCCCGGCCTCCAGCTCCTCGGCCCGGAACCGCAGCGAGACCTCCGGCGCCTCCTGCCGGGCCAGCCGCAGCAGCCCGGGGGCCAGTGCCGCGGCCACCAGGTCGGCGGACTGGAGGGTGAAGGTGGTGCGCAGGGTGGCGGGGTCGACGCCGGTGCCGGGGGTGAGCAGCGCGCCGAGGCTGCGCACCACGGAGGCGGCCTCGTCGCGCAGGGCCTGGGCGCGGGGCGTGGGGACCATGGCCTGTCCGGCCCGGACCAGCAGCGGGTCCTGGAGGATGCGGCGCAGCCGGGCGAGGGTGCGGCTCATGGCGGCGGGTGAGGTGTGCAGGCGCGCGGCGGCGCGGGTGACGCTCTGCTCGGCCAGCAGGGCGTTCAGCGCGACGGCGAGGTTGGCGTCGATGGCCGGGTCCGGACTGTTCACCAGCGTTGTTCCATTTCAGGCAATGATCCCTTGCTGACCTTCCCATTGTGGCAACGCCTGCGCGTGTCCAGGATGAGGACGTACCGGTCCGGTACCGCTCACGAGGTCGTCACGACCGCCATCAGCTGCCATTTCTTGGAGGACTTCGCCATGTCCGCAACCGAATCCGCGCCCCCGGTCACCGCCTTCATGCTCATCAAGACCCTGCCCGAGTGGCTCGCCATGACCCCGCACGAGCGGGTGAACGCCCTGAGCACCGAGGTCATGCCGGTGGTCAAGGCCAAGACCACCGGCGTGCGGTCGCGCTTCTACGACACGGAGTTCTACTCCACCCGCGTCACCGACGTCTGGGTCTGGGAGGCCGACGACCACGACGCGTACCAGCTCCTGATCGACGCGCTGCGCGAAACCCCGTTCTGGGACCGCTACTTCGAGGTCGTCGACCTCCTCGTGGGTACCGAGAACGGCTACGCCCGCACCTACGGCGTCGACCCCGTCGCGACCGTGGCCACCTGACGCACCGGACCCGGAGACCGCGCACGCACCGCGCGGTCTCCGGGCGCGGGAGTTGCGCGGGCGGCCCGTGCGCTGCTGAGGTGACCGGATGCGAAGATCCGTTCTCCCCTTGTCGGCCGTCGCCGTGACCGCCCTGCTCCTCACGGCCTGCGGGACGGAGCACGCGGCTTCCGGGAACACCGGCGTCCGCGCCTCCGCACCGTCGTCCGGCACGCAGCTCGACGATCCGGGCAAGGACGGTGCGAGGATCACCTCCTTCGACAAGCCCGCGACGGGCTCCGGGGCCGTCGCCCACTACGAGGTCACCAACGCGGGCACCGAGACCCTGACCTACTCGGTCGTCATCACCTTCATGAGCGGCGACGGCGGTGCCATGGACAACCGGACCGCGACCGTGCGTGACGTCGCCCCCGGCAAGACCGTGCGCGGCACGGCCCGGGCCGGGGAACTGCCGCCCGGCGCGCCGCGGGTGACCGGGGCCAAGGTCCTCGAAGTGACCAAGGTGCCCGCGGCGGAGGCACCGGCCGAGCCGGGCACCTGCCCCGCCTCCGGGATCCGGGTCAGCGCCGATCAGGGTGACGCGGCCATGGGACTGCGCGTCGTGGGTCTGCGCCTCGACAACTGCGGCGCACGCGACTACACCGTCGAGGGCTATCCGCTGCTGGAGCTTCTGGACGACGGCTTCGAGCCCGTCCACGGCATCAAGATCCTCCACGGAGGCGGCGGGATCACCACCGGCACCGGGCTCGACACGCAGCCCCGGCCCGTCACGCTCAAACCCGGTGAGTCGGCCACCTCCGGCCTGGTGTGGCGCAACACCACCGAGGCCGGTACGCCGGTGAACGTGCCCTATGTCCGGATCCGGGCGAAGGCCGGCGCCGCCCCGGCCACCGTCACCCCGCACCTCGACCTGGGCACCACGGGAAAGCTCGGGGTCGGGCCGTGGGTGAAGAAGGGGCACTGAGCCCCGCCCAGGAGTCGAGCCGCCCCGCGCGTCCCTCCCTGCCCAGGACGTCCCGCTACCCGCGCCGGAGCGGACAGAAGCGGCTGCCCCCTTCGGCCACGACCGTGTTCCCGGGCGCGATCTCCGTGAACCCCGCGTCCCGCACCACGGGCAGGCCGCTGCGCGTCAGCTCGGGCCACCGGTGGGCCGGGGCCGGGCGTACCGAGAGGGGGAAGCCGGCCTCGCGCCAGGCCGTGCGGGCGGCTTCGGGCAGTTCCCACCAGGCGAGCTGGGCGCCGTGCCCGGCCTGGGCCATCGCCTTGCCCGCCGACATGTCCAGGTGCGGGTTGAGCCACAGCACCGGGGCGTCGGCGGCCGGGGCGGCGGGCTCGTGCGGGTCGTCGAGGTGGGTGCCGGAGACCTGGAGGCGGGCCAGGTCCTTGGGCCAGCCGTCCAGCGGGACCGGCGGGAAGACGCGGACCTCCGCGCTCCCACCGCGCACCGTGATGCCCGGCAGCGCCTCCGCGCGCCGCCATTCCGCGCCACGCGCCCGGCGCACGACCTTGCGGATCCGGGCGTCCTCCCAGTCGCGTACGGCCGCGGCCCAGACGCCGTCACCGGTCGCCCGCTCGTCCGAGAGCAGGACCAGCACGGCCCGTGCCGCGGTCTCCAGCGCGTCCGTGAGGGCGGGCGGACCGTTCCGCTCGATCCGGACGACGAGGGGGAGGGCGTATTCCGGGGCGGTGTCACGGCCGGTCTCCGCGGGGCGGGGCGCGTCGGCCGTGGCGTCGGTCGGTTCGCCGGGTCCGGCGAGATCGGTGCTGGTCACACGGACCAGTGTGCCAGCCGCCCGGAACGCCGCCTCCCGGGCCGCTGCCTTGGCGGATCGGGACGTTCCGGGTGATGATCCTCCCTATGCACAGCGACCTCTTCGCCTCCGAGAACGTGGTCACGCCGGCCGCAGCGCCCGGCATGACCCTGCAGAACGCCAAGTCGATCAAGTACGCGGTGGACGGTGAGTGCTTCGCGCGCCAGGGCTCGATGGTCGCGTACCGCGGGGACCTGCAGTTCGAGAAGCAGGGGCAGGGCGTCGGCAAGTTCCTCAAGCGGGCCGTGACCGGCGAGGGCCTGGCGCTGATGGCGGTGCGCGGCCGTGGCGAGGTCTGGTTCGCGCACGAGGCCGCCAACTGCTTCATCGTCGACCTCGCCCCCGGCGACGGCCTCACGATCAACGGCCGCAACGTGCTGTGCTTCGACCCCTCCCTGTCCTACGAGATCTCCACCGTCAAGGGCGCGGGAATGACCGGCGGCGGCCTGTTCAACTCCGTCTTCACCGGCCAGGGACGGCTGGGCGTGGTGTGTGAGGGCAACCCCATCGTCATCCCTGTGTCGCCGCAGGCCCCGGTGTTCGTCGACACCGACGCGGTGGTCGGGTGGACCGCGTCGCTGAAGACCTCGCTGCACCGTTCGCAGAGCCTCGGCTCGATGCTGCGCGGCGGTTCCGGCGAGGCCGTGCAACTGCGGCTGGACGGCGAGGGCTTCGTGATCGTACGGCCCAGCGAGATGCGTCCCGAGCGGGCCTCCGGGAACTGACGGCCTCAGGGAACTGACGACGGGGAGCCGATGAGACTGGACGGGGTCGGACGGCGCTACGGGGCGCGAGGGCCGTGGGTGCTGCGCGACATCGACCTCCACCTGCCGCGGCGGTCGCTGGTACGGGTCGAAGGCCACAACGGCAGCGGCAAGTCGACGCTGCTGCGGATCGTGGCCGGGATCGACGCTCCCAGCAAGGGCCGTGTCACCGGGCGCCCGCGCAGCGCGTACGTACCCGAACGCTTCCCCGCCGCCCTCCCGTTCACCGCCGTCGGGTACCTCACCCACCTCGGGCGGATCCACGGCCTGCGCGGCCCCGAGGCGGCCCGCCGCGCCACCGGCTGGCTCGAACGTCTCGGCGCCGGCGGCCACGCCCGTACGCCGCTCGCCGAGCTGTCCAAGGGCACCAGCCAGAAGGTCGCGCTGACCCAGGCCCTGCTCGCCGAGCCGGAACTGCTCGTCCTCGACGAAGCCTGGACCGGCCTCGACCCGGCGGCCCGCGACGTCCTCGACCGGGCCGTGGCCGAGCGGGTCGCGGCAGGCGGCACGGTCGTCTTCGTCGATCACGACCCGCGCCGGCTGGCGGGCGCCGCCGACGCGCGGTACCGCGTCACGGGGGACGGCCTGGCCCGGCTCCCGGACGGCGGGGCGACGGACCCGGGCCCGGCGGTGGCCCCCGAGGTCCAGCCGCCCGGCCCCCAGGTGGTCATCGAGGCGGCGCTTCCCGGCGGGTCCGGGCACCATGCCGTACGCGGTTCAGCGGCGCCCGGTGCCGTGGCGCCGGCCCCGGCCGGCCTGCCGGGCCGGCCCCGCGTCACCTGGAGCCCGGACGGTACGACAGCCCGCCTGACCGTCCCCGCCGCCCACTCCGACGCGCTGCTGCGCGCCCTGCTGACGGCACATCCGCCCTGGCACATCCGCGCGGTCACCCCGACCCCGTACGAGAACCGGTAACCGTGATTCCGCTCCTGCGCTACCAGTCCGCCCTGCTCCTGCGCTCGCACCGCTGGCTGCCGCCGGTGCTGCTGTACGCCGCGCTCCTCGCCGTGGGCGTGCAGTCCGGCGGGCCGATCCTCGACTCGTACGGCGTCGCCGCGTTCGGGCTGCTGCCCCTCGCCGCCTGGCTGTGCCGGATCTGCGTCACGAACGAGCCGCCGGCCGCGCGCTCCTGCACGGCGGCGGCCGCCGGTCCCGGCAGGGCGCACCTCGCCGCCGTACTGACGGGGAGCCTGTCGGCGGCTTTCCTCGCGTGCGCCGGTACGGCGTACGTCGCGCTCGTCGCCGACCCGCACGCCTCCGACCACCGCACCGCCGTCCCCGTGCCGTCCGCCGCGGCCGCCGGGCTGTCGGCCGCGCTGGTCTGCGTCCTGCTCGGCACCGCCGTCGGAGCGCTCTGCAACTGGCCGGTGCTGCGCAGCACCGGCTGGTCGGTCCTCTCCGGGCTGCTCGCCGCGGTCCTGCTGCTGGTCGTGGGCGCCTCGCCCGCCAACGCCGCCGTCTCCGGCCTGGTCACCGGCTCCGCCCACGGCACGGTCACCCTGCCCTGGCTGCCCCTGCTCTCCGGCGCGCTGATCGCGGCCGCCGCCACGGCCGTGGCCTGCCGCCTCAGCTCCCGCCGCGGCTGACAGGCCCCTGCGGCAGGGCCGCCGTACGGTCCGCGCGTACCATCGGCCGTATGCCGGGCACCGACAGAGACGAAGAACAGCCGGGCCGCACGGCCGACGAAGCGAGCCGCGCGGCCGACGGAACGGGCGCCACGGCGGGCGAGGCCGGCGGCCCGCGCCCGCCGTTCGCGGACTGTGTGCACTGCGGGGAGCCCACCGAGTACCCGGCCGACCGGCCGGGCGCGCTGCTCTGCCCGCACTGCGAGTGGCTGGAGGCCCAGCGTTCGGCCTGCTCGGGCTGATCCGGCCGGGTCCGGTCAGTCCGCCCAGGGCCCGGTCACCGCGAACGTCGTCCCCGGCGTGTAGCAGTTGACGTACATCGTGCGCCGGTCGGGGGAGAAGGTGACCCCCGCGAACTCGCCCCACTCGGGCTTCTCCGGTGTGCCGATGTTCTGCCGGCCGCGTGCCACCGGGTACAGCGCCCCGCGCCGGGTCAGACCGAAGACGTGCTGCGCCCCGTCGCCGTCCTCGCACACCATCAGCCCGCCGCCGGGGGCCAGGCAGATGTTGTCGGGGGACTCGCCGGGCAGCTGGACATCGGTGCCCGGGCCGAAGACGACCACCAGGGTGAGGCGGCGGGCGGCCGGGTCGTACCGCCACACCTGGCCGTAGTGGTCCGCGGCCGAACCGTCCTTGCTCCGCGCGAAACTGGAGACGAAGTAGACGCTGGAGCCGCCCCAGTAGCAGCCCTCCAGCTTCTGCGCGTGCGTGATGCCGCGCGGCCCGAAGTCCTGGAAGCGGACGGGGGTCTGCCGCGCGAGCGGGTCGGGGACGTCCACCCACTCCACGTGGTCGAAGCGGGTGCCGGTCTCCTGGACGGCGGACAGGTCCGGTACGTCCGGTACGCGCAGTGCCTGGAGCCGCCCGCCCGCCCGCAGGGAGCCCCGGCCGCCCAGCGGCCTGGCGGGCCGGAACCGGTAGAAGAGGCCGAAGGGCTTGTCGAAGGCGTCCTCGGTCTCGTAGACCGTGCCGTTCCTCGGGTCGACGGCGACGGCCTCGTGCTGGAAGCGGCCCATCGCGGTCAGCGGTACGGCGCCGGTGCGGCGCGGATCGTACGGGTCGACCTCGAAGACGAAGCCGTGGTCCTTGGTGTACCCGCCCTCACCCGCCCGCGCCTCGGTTTCCTCGCAGGTGAGCCAGGTGTGCCACGGGGTGGGCCCGCCCGCGCAGTTGGTGGAGGTGCCGGCGATGGCGACGCGCTCGGACCGGACGCGCTGGTGCCGGTCCACCTCCAGCGCCGTACAGCCGCCCTCGCCCGCCGGGTCGTAGGTCAGGCCGTCGACGGTGGGGACGGGGACGCGGGACTTGCTGCGGTTCTCGTGGTTGCGTACGAGGTGGACGCGGCCGTCGCGGCCCGGGAAGGCCGCCATACCGTCGTGGTTGCCCGGTATTCGGCCCTCACCGGAGGGCAGCGGGGCGCCCTCGCGGGACAGCACCCGGTACCGGAAGCCCTTCGGCAGGTCGAGCAGACCCGCCGGGTCGGGTATCAGGGGGCCGTAGCCGTGCCGGCCCGCGCTCCGTGCGGTGGCGGTGCCGGCGAAGAGTTCGGGGACGCTGCCGGCGAAGGCGATCGATACGCCCAGCGCACCGGTTCTTGCCAGGACCTGACGACGTGTCGCGGACATGGGCGACTCCCTGCTGGCGGACAGGTGATGTGACCCGCATGTGTGTACCACGCACGTCGGCCGCCGGGAACCGGCTGCGCGCGGTCCCGCTGCCCCTCGCCGCGCCTGCGCTACGCCCCGCCCGCGTTCCCCTCCACCAGCGGCTTGGCGTCGCGGGCCAGGGCCGTGAGCCGGGAGATGGCGCGGAAGTACTTCTTCCGGTAGCCGCCCTTGAGCATCTCCTCGCTGAACAGCGCGTCGAACGGCTTGCCCGCCGCCACCACCGGCACCTCGCGGTCGTACAGCCGGTCCGCGAGAACGACCAGCCGCAGCGCGGTGGACTGGTCCGGCACCGCCTGCACATCGGTCAGGCAGACAGCGGTGATGCCGTCGCACATCGCCCCGTACCGGCTCGGATGCACCGTCGAAAGGTGCTCCAGCAGGGCCGGGAAGTCGTCGAGCGAGGCGCCCGGGGTGCGCTGCGCGACGCGGGTGACGGTCGCGCCGTCGAACGGGGGCGGGGCCTCCGGCAGCCCGCGGTGACGGTAGTCCTCGCCGTCGATGCGCAGCGGCCGGAAGTGCGCGCTCAGGCCCTGGATCTCGCGCAGGAAGTCCGCCGCCGCGAAACGGCCCTCGCCCAGCTTGCCGGGCAGCGTGTTGGAGGTGGCGGCGAGCGACACGCCCGCCTCGACCAGCCGGCTCAGCAGGCTGGAGACGAGCACGGTGTCACCGGGGTCGTCCAGCTCGAACTCGTCGATGCACAGCAGGCGGTGTCCGCCGAGCGTCTGCACGGTCTGCTGGAAACCGAGCGCGCCGACCAGATTTGTCAGTTCCACGAAGGTGCCGAACGCCTTCAGCGCGGGCTCGGCGGGGGTGGCGTGCCACAGGGAGGCCAGCAGGTGCGTCTTGCCGACGCCGTATCCGCCGTCGAGGTAGACGCCGCGCGGACCCGAGGGGGCCGCGGTCTTCTTGGAGCTCCGGCCGAACCAGCGCCGCTTGCCGCCGGACGGTTCCGTACCGCCGCCGATGCCCGCGGCGAAACCGCTCAGGACCTCCACGGCCGCCGCCTGGCTGGGCTGGTTCGGGTCGGGGATGTACGTCTCGAAGCGCGCGCTCCGGAACCGCGGCGGCGGGACCATCTCCGCCACCAGGCGGTCGGCCGGGACGTGCGGCGCGCGTGCGGTGAGCGCGGCGGGCGCCGCTCCGGCCCCGTCGGCCGGCGGCCCGGCTATGGGGGAGGACTGGGATGACGAGGGCTGGGAAGGCGACACAGCCGTCCAGCCTAGTCGCTGTACGGGAGGACTCCGCCGGGTGAGCGAGGCATGTCACACTGCCGCCTATGCGACGCCTGTTTCCCTTTCCCGCCCCGCCCGTTCCGTCCGGCGATTTCCCGGGTACCGCGGATGCCGAGAATTCCGTCGCGGTCGCGTCCGCCCTCGCGGCGGAACCGGGTGACATTGCCGGAACCGCGACGGGAACCGACACCGGAGCCGATGACGGAACGACGGTCGCGGCCGATTCCGGCACGGTGCGCCCGGCCGCCGGCGGAACGGCGGACCCGGCCGATTTCCCGACGGTCAGCGCCGCCGATCTCACCGACCGCCGGTGGAGCCTGGAGGAACTGGCCGACGCCTACGCGTATCCCCGCACCGACGAGGGCGCGGGCTGGCTCCGCGCGAACATGGTCTCCTCGCTGGACGGCGCGGCCCACCACGAAGGCCGCTCGCAGCCGCTGTCCAGCGACGCGGACATGCGGATCTTCGGGGTGCTGCGCGGCCTCGCGGACGCGGTGGTCGTCGGCGCCGAGACCGTACGCAAGGAGGGCTACCGCCCGGCCCGCGCCCGCGAGGCGTTCGCGGCGCGCCGGGCCGCCGCCGGGCAGCCGCCCGCCCCCGTGATCGCGGTGGTCACCGCCAGTCTGGACCTGGACTTCGCGCAGCCGCTGTTCACCGAGCCGCTGGTGCCGACGGTCGTGGTGACCGGCTCCGGGGCCGACGAGGACCGGGTGCGCACCGCGCGCAAGGCCGGCGCCGAGGTCGTCTTCGCCGGTGAGGGGGCTGCCGTCGACCCGTCGCGGGTGGTCGGCGCGCTCGCCGGGCGCGGCCTGACGCGGCTGCTGACGGAAGGCGGGCCGCGGCTCCTGGGTCAGTTCGCCGGAAGCGGGGCACTCGACGAGTTGTGCCTCTCGCTGGCACCGCTGGTGGTCGCCGGCGACGCGTCGCGCATCATGAACGCGCCGGTGACGACCGTTCCGGAAACATTCGTACTCGCGTCCGTACTGGAGGAAGCCGGCTTCCTGTTCACCCGTTACCGTCGGTCCTGAACAAAAGGCGGAATTATTCGTTCCGCTTAGCTTCCGCTGGGCACACTAAAGGCCAACAGGTCCCGTGTGGCGACGGGGCAGGATGGTTTCTGTCGGCCCGTTCCCCGGACGGGCCGCGCGAGATGAGAAGAAGGGCGCCCGCCGTGTTCACGAGCGTATTGATGATCGAGAAGCCCCTGACGCCCGCCGACGTGGAGTTCGTCACCACGCTGCACGGTGACGACCAGGTCTCCTTCGTCGTCCTCATGCAGCCGCGCGGCAATCAGGACCGCCTGCTCAGGGCCATCGACGACGTCGCACTGGGCGAGTTCGAGGACGCCGTACGGGAAGGTGACGAGCCGGAGGGCGCGCAGGCGGAACCGCCCGCCGAGCGCGCCCTGTCGTACACCCTGCACGCGCTGCGGGCCGAGGGCGCCGAGGCGATCGGCCAGGTCGTCGAGGACCACCCGCTGGACCTGCTGCGGTCGGTCGTGGACGAGACCGGCGCCGACGAGGTGATCGTGCTGACCGCCCCGCACTTCGTCGAGGAGTTCTTCCACCGCGACTGGGCCTCGCGCGCCCGGCACAAGGTCGGCGTGCCCGTACTGAAGCTCTTCTCGCACGCGGCCGACGACCCGGCCCAGGACGTGGCGCACAACCCGGCCCAGGGCCCGGCTAGCGGCCCGGGAGGGGACTCCGCCGGGAGCTGAGCCGCCCGTCCGCCATTTCCGCGACCGCGTCCACCGCATCCAGGTGGGCGCGGTCGTGCGTGACCAGGACCGTCGCGGTGGCGCGCCGGTGCGTGAGCGTGCTGAGCAGGTCCAGGACGGCGGCGCCGCGCTCGTGGTCCAGTGCGCTGGTCGGCTCGTCGACCAGCAGGACGGCCGGTTCGTTCATCAGCGCCCGCGCGATGTTGACGCGCTGCCGCTGGCCGCCCGAGAGCTGGTGCGGGCGGCGCGCCGCCTGGTCGGCCAGGCCGACCGCGTCGAGCAGTTCCAGGGCCCGCGGCCGGGCCGCGCGCGGCGCCCGGCCGTCCAGGTGCGCCATCACCTGCAACTGCTCCGCCGCCGTCAGGGACGGCAGCAGATGGGGCTGCTGGAAGACGATGCCGACCTTGGTGCGGCGCAGCGCGGTCAGCTCGGACCGGCTCATTCCGGCGGTGTCCGTACCGTCGACCAGCACCCGGCCGCCGTCCGGGGTGATCAGCGTCGCGGCCACCGCCAGCAGGCTGGACTTGCCGGATCCGGAGGGCCCGACGACGGCGGTCACGGTTCCGGGCGGCACGGTCAGGCTCACGTCGTCGAGGGCGGTGAGACGGCCGGTGCCGTCCGGGTAGGTGAGGGTGACGCCGGTCAGGGCGAGACCGGCGGACGGTGGGGTTCCGGTCTCGGGGGTCGCGTGCGTCCGGGTGTCGGCGGGGTATGCATTCATGGGGTCCGTCGCTGGGTAGGGGATCGGTGGGAGTTCATGGCGTGCGAGCGGTGTACGGCCCGGCTTTTCACGCCCGCGAAAGGTGTACGGATGAGAACGGGGCCGGAACCGGAATTCCAGGTGCCGAGGCCGGAATGGTGCAGGCCGTTCGAGTCATTCGGGCCGTACGGCCCATACGCCCGGCCGCCCCGGAAATTGCTCCCGGAATAGTCCGCGGGGAACGGACCGGGAAGGAACGGGGAACGGACCGGGAAGAGAAACGCCGGCACGGACACCGTTCGGTGGGGGAAACACTCCGGCTCACCGCGCGCTCCCCAGCGCCGTCAGCGGATCGACGGCGGTGATGCGGCGGATGGACAGCGCCGCGCCGACGGCCCCCAACGCGATCATGATCAGGGCCGGGACCAGCACCGTCGCCGGATCCAGGACGAACGGCACGGTGCCACCGACGGCCGCGCCGGCCGCCGCCGCGAGCGCGGTGCCCACGCCCGTACCGATCACCAGCAGGACGACCGCCTGGCCGAGCGCGTCCCGCAGCAGGTAGCGGGTCGGGGCGCCGAGCGCCTTGAGCACCGCGACGTCGCCGCTGCGCTGGATCGTCCAGACCGTGAAGAACGCGCCGATGACCAGCGCCGATATCGCGAAGAGGAAGCCGCGCATCAGCTGGAGCGAGCCGTTCTCCGCGGTGTACGAGCCGATGGCGCGCAGGGCGTCACCGGTCGTGACGGTACGGGTGTCCAGCCGGCGGTCGGCGGCGGCCAGGCCGGCGTCGGAGGAGGTGGTGAGGGCGACGACGGTGGCGGTCTGCGCCCCGGACGAACCGGAGTCACCGCTTCCGGACCCGGACGCCGCGGACCCGGACACCCCGGACCCCGCCCCGCCCGCCACCGCCTCCCAGTCCCCCAGCGACGTCCACACCACCGGCGTGTGGCTGAACATCGCCTCGCCCGCCACCGCCGCGGCCGTCAGCGTCCGCCCGTTCAGCGTGAACCGGCCGCCGGCCCGTACGCCCAGCTCGTCCGCGGCCTTCGCGGACAGCACCGCCGAGCCGTCCGCGACCCGGCCCGCCCCGGGCGCCAGGCGGGAGCCGGGCCGTACCCCGAAGGCGGACAGCGCGGCGGTCCGCTGCCCCGCGCCGTCGCCCGCCGCGGCCTTGGCCGTACCGATTCCCAACGGCTCGGCCGACCGGACGCCCGGCACCTCCGCCCAGGCCTCCCAGGTCCGCTTCCCGATGCGCGAATCGGCGAACGAGACGTCGTCACCGCCGCCCGCGGGCGCGGCGAAGGCGAGGCGGTCGGCGGGCAGCGCGGTGACCGCCGAGGTGTTCTCCCGCCCCAGGCCCGCCGTCAGGCCGGACAGCAGCCCCACCAGTACCGTGATCAGCACGATGACGGTGCCCATCAGGGCGAACCGGCCCTTGGCGAATCTCAGGTCTCTCCAGGCGACGAACACGGGGCTCCGGCCATCCTTCCGACGGGCGCCGGACCCGGTGCCCGGCGACTGCTCCCACCGTCGCCGGGGGAGCGGGCGCCGGGCATCGCGCGCCGGAGTGGTTCGCCCGGATCGAAAGGCCGGGGCCGGCCTCCACCTTTCGATGGATGCCGGTGGCCGTCCCGGCGCCTAGCCTGGAAGGGCTGTGACTCCCCACTCCCTGACCCCCGCCCTGCGGGTGCTGCGCGTCTGCCTGCACCTGATGGTGGCCGCACTGCTGGCGCTCGCCGCCGTACGGGCCGTGACCGACCACAGCCCGAACGCCCCGGCCGTCACCGGTGCCGCCGCCCTGCTGCTCGCCGTGTACGCCGTCGGCCCCACCCTGCCGCCGGTGCGCACCTCGACGGCGGCAGCGGCGCTCTGGCTCGCCGTCGTCATGGTGGTGTGGGCCGTCCTGCTCGCCCTCACGCCCCTCGGGGTCTGGCTCGCCTTCCCGCTCTTCTTCGTCCAGCTCCACCTGCTCCCGCTGCGCTGGGCGCTGCCCGCGGTGCTGGTCACCACCCTCGTCGCGATCGGCGGGTTCGGCTGGCACACCCGCGCCCTCACCGTCGGTACGGTGATCGGCCCCGCGCTGGGCGCGGCGGTCGCGGTCGCGGTCGTCCTCGGCTACCAGGCCCTCTACCGGGAGAGCGAACAGCGCCGCCGCCTCATCGAGGAGCTGACCGCCGCCCGCAGCGACCTGGCGGCCGCCGAGCACGCGGCCGGGGTGCTGGCCGAGCGGGAACGGCTCGCCCGCGAGATCCACGACACCCTCGCGCAGGGGCTCTCCAGCATCCAGCTGCTGCTCCGGGCTGCGGAGCGAGGGATTCCGCCGGGTCCTGACACCGCCGCCGCGCTCGGCCACGTCCAGCAGGCCCGGCAGGCCGCCGTCGACAACCTCGCCGAGGCCCGCCGTTTCGTACGGGCCCTGAGCCCGCCCGACCTGGAGGCCGGGTCGCTGCCCGCCGCCCTGGAACGGCTGTGCGCCACCACCGCCCGCTCCGCCGGCCTGGCCGTGCACTGCCAGGTCTCCGGCGCGCCCGTCGAGCTGCCCACGCCGCACGAGGTCGCGCTGCTGCGCATCGCCCAGTCCGCGCTGGCCAACGCCGTCCAGCACGCACACGCGAGCCGGGCCGAGCTGACCCTCTCCTACATGGACACCGAGGTCGCCCTGGACGTCGTCGACGACGGCACCGGCTTCGCGCCCGACGCGGTGCCGCCCCCGGGCTCCGGCGCCGTCGCGGGCACCGGCTTCGGGCTGGCCGCGATGCGCGCCCGTGCCCGCGCGCTGCACGGCACGCTGGCGGTGGAGTCCACGCCCGGCGAGGGCACCGCGGTCGCCGTCACCCTTCCGTACCCGGAACCGGCCGCCGCCCCGCGGCCCACCGTCTCCGCTCCCACCGCCGACCCCCCTCCCGAACAGGCCACCGCGTGACGCACCACCCCGAGCCCGCCACCGGCCCCACCCCCGACCCCGTTCCCGGCCACACCCCCGCTCCCGACCGCGCCCCCATCCGCCTCCTCCTCGCCGACGACCACCCCGTCGTACGGGCCGGGCTGCGCGCCGTCCTGGAGACCGAGCCGGACTTCGAGGTCGTCGCGGACGTCCCCACCGCCGAGGAGGCCGTCGAACGGGCCGCCCGGCCGGACGTCGACGTCGTCCTGATGGACCTCCAGTTCGGCGGCCGGATGCTCGGCTCGCAGGCCACCGCCGCCATCGCCGCCCGCGCAGGCGGCCCGCGCGTCCTCGTGCTGACCACGTACGACACCGACGCGGACATCCTCGCCGCCATCGAGGCCGGCGCCACCGGCTACCTCCTCAAGGACGCGCCGCCCGAGGAGCTGGCCGCCGCCGTCCGTACCGCGGCGGCCGGCAAGTCCGCCCTCGCGCCGACCGTCGCGCTGCGCCTGATGGACCGGATGCGGGCACCCGCCACGGCCCTCTCCCGGCGCGAGACCGAGGTCCTCCAGCTCGTCGCCGACGGCCTGTCCAACGCCTCGATCAGCAGACAGCTCTTCCTCAGCCAGGCCACCGTCAAGTCCCACCTGGTGCACATCTACGCCAAGCTGGGCGTCGACTCCCGTACGGCGGCGGTCGCCGCGGCCACCGCGCGCGGACTCATCCGCCGCTGACCGGGCCCCCGCGAGCCCTCGCGGGCCCGCCCGGCACGGGCTGGCGGTGCCGGGTGCGAGAATCGTGCGCGTACGGACCGCAGAGACCGACGGACCGTAGAGACCGACGAGCAGGAGACTGACGCATGGCACCGTCCCCGGGCATCCCCGACGCGATGGACCGACCGCACTTCATCGGCATCGGCGGCGCCGGGATGTCCGGCATTGCGAAGATCCTCGCCCAGCGCGGCGCCCGGGTCGCGGGCAGTGACGCCAAGGAGTCGGCGACCGTCGCCGCCCTGCGCGACTCCGGCGCCACGGTCCACATCGGCCACGCCGCCGCGCACCTGGCCGAGGACGCCACCAGCGTCGTCGTCTCCTCCGCGATCCGCGAGGACAACCCGGAGCTGGCCGCCGCCCGCGAGCGGGGCGTCCCCGTCGTGCACCGCTCCGACGCGCTCGCCGCCCTCATGGACGGCCTGCGCCCGATCGCCGTGGCCGGCACCCACGGCAAGACGACCACCACCTCCATGCTGGCCGTCTCCCTCGCCTCCCTCGGCCTCTCCCCGTCGTACGCGATCGGCGGCGACCTGGACGCCCCCGGCTCCAACGCCGAGCACGGCAGCGGCGAGATCTTCGTGGCCGAGGCGGACGAGAGCGACCGCAGCTTCCACAAGTACGCGCCCGAGGTCGCCATCGTCCTCAACGTCGAACTGGATCACCACGCCAATTACGCGTCGATGGAGGAGATCTACGAGTCCTTCGAGACGTTCGCCGCCCGGATCCGCCCCGGCGGCACCCTCGTCGTCTCCGCCGACCACCCCGGCGCCCGCGAGCTGACCTCCCGCCTGGCCGGCCGCCTGGACGTCGAGACCGTCACGTACGGCGAGGCCGAGGACGCCGACGTACGGGTCCTCAAGATCAACCAGCGGGGGCTGACCAGCGAGGTCACCGTCGCCCTCGCCAACGGCAAGATCCTCACCTTCACCGTTTCGGTGCCCGGCCGGCACTACGCGCTGAACGCCGTCGCGGCCCTCGCCGCCGGCACCGCGCTCGGCCTCCCGCCGCACAACCTGGCCTCCGCGCTCGGCACCTACACCGGCGTCAAGCGCCGCCTCCAGCTCCAGGGCGAGGCGGCCGGCGTCCAGGTCATCGACTCCTACGCGCACCACCCCACCGAGATGACCGCCGACCTGGAGGCCATCCGCGGCGCCGCCACCGGCTCCCGCGTCCTCGTCGTCTTCCAGCCGCACCTCTTCTCCCGCACCCAGGAGCTGGGCAAGGAGATGGGCGAGGCCCTCACCCTCGCCGACGCCTCCGTCGTGCTGGACATCTACCCGGCCCGCGAGGACCCGATCCCCGGCATCACCAGCCGGCTGATCATCGACGCCGCCGAGGCTGAGGGCGCCCGGGTGACCGCCGAGCACGACAAGACCGCGATCCCCGAGGTGATCGCAGGAATGGCGGAGCCCGGCGACCTTGTTCTCACCATGGGCGCGGGCGATGTGACCGAACTCGGCCCGCAGATCCTCGCGCGCCTGCAGAGCCGATAGGAAGCAGAGGTACTCATGCCGTACGAGATCGACAAGCCGGACGAGCAGTGGCGCGCCGAGCTGACCCCGCAGGAGTACCAGGTCCTGCGCCAGGGCGGCACGGAACCCGCCTTCGTTGGCGAGTACACCGACACCAGGACGGCCGGCGTCTACTCCTGCCGTGCCTGCGGCGCCGAACTGTTCCGCTCGGAGACGAAGTTCGAGAGCCACTGCGGCTGGCCGTCCTTCTACGACCCGAAGGACACCGACGCCGTCGAGCTCCTCCAGGACACCTCCCTCGGCATGGTCCGCACGGAGGTCCGCTGCGCCCGCTGCGGCTCCCACCTCGGCCACGTCTTCGAGGGCGAGGGCTACCCGACCCCGACCGACCAGCGCTACTGCATCAACTCCATCTCGGTACGGCTGACGCCGGACGAGGGCTGAGCGCCCGGGTCACGAGACCACGGAACCGCCGGGTCCGGCACGGAGCCGGCCCGGCGGCCGCGCGGGGCGTGGCCCCTCAGAACTGCGGCGTCCGCGCCACCGCCGGCAGGATCTGCACCAGCTCTCCCGGAGCCGCCTTGCGGCGCCGCCACTCGCGCGGGTAGCCCAGGGACACCTCCTGGTGCGGGATGCCGTCCACCTCGATGGTGCGCGGGATGTGCAGATGGCCGTAGACGACACTGGCGGCGCGGAAGCGGCGCGGCCAGTCGGCGGTGGCCTCGGTGCCGCACCACAGGGCGAACTCCGGGTGCCACAGCGGCGCGGTGGGCTCGCGGACGACCGGCCAGTGGTTGACCAGCACCGTGGGCAGGTGCTCGGGGATCTCTGCGAGCCGGGCCTCGGTGGCCGCCACGCGGGCCCGGCACCAGTCCTCCCTGGTCGGGTACGGGTCCGGGTGCAGGAAGAACTCGTCCGTGCACACCACCCCGGCCGCCTCGGCGACCGCCAGCGCCGCCTCCTTGGTGTGGGTGCCGGGCGGGCGGAAGGTGTAGTCGTAGAGGGTGAAGAGCGGGGCGATCACGGCCGGGCCGCCCTCGCCCTCCCAGACCGGATAGGGGTCCTCGGGCGTCAGGACGCCCAACTCCCGGCAGATCGCCACCAGGTGCTCGTAGCGCTCGACCCCGCGCAGCTGCACGGGGTCGTTGGACGGGGTCCACAGCTCGTGGTTGCCGGGCACCCAGATCACCTTGGCGAAGCGGCTGCTGAGCACGGTCAGCGCCCAGCGGATGTCCGCGACGTACTCACCGATGTCCCCGGCCACCAGCAGCCAGTCGGCGTCCGAGGCGGGCCGCAGCCGCTCGACGATCGCGCGGTTCTCCTCGTAGCGGATGTGCAGGTCGCTGATGGCCAGCAGGCTGCCGGGCGCGGCCCCTTCCCGGCCGGCCGCGGTGGTGGGGTCTCCTTCGGAGCGTGGGATCTGCATGCCCTGACGGTAGGACAGCGGACGGGTGCGAGGACATGCCGGGAGTGAGGTGTTGGACACGTCGGAAGGTCACGCCCCGGCGGCGCCGCCCGGCGGGACGGCGCCGCCGCGCCGGATGCGGGTGGCCAGCCACAGGTCGAAACGGTCGTCGGGGTCGTCGAGCCGGCGCCCGGTCAGGCTCATCGCCTTGTCGAGCCGGTTGCGTACGGTGTGCCGGTGCACGCCGAGGCGGCGGCTGGTCGCGTCCCACACGCCGCCGGTCTCCAGCCAGGCCGCGAGGGTGGTCAGCAACTCCTCGCCGTGGTCGGCCAGGTCGAGCGGGCCGAGTACGGCATCGGCGTACCCGTGCAGCGTACGGCGGTCGCCGAGGTCCAGGAGCAGCCGGCTGGCCGCGCTCTGCCGGGCCTCCTCGGGCACCCCGCTCGCCCGGCTGACGCCCAGCAGCCCCGTCGCCTGCCGCAGCGAGACGCGTACGGCGTCCGGCGGGGCGAGCGGGCCGATCCCGGCCGGGCAGCCCGGCGCGAACCGGCCGAGCACGTCCCGTACGTCCAGGCCCGCGCCCACCACCGCCTCGACGAGCCCGCTCGCCGCGACCCTGACCAGCCCGCCGGGCACGGCCAGCGCCAGGTCGGCGGCGATGTCGTGCGGGCCGCTGTCCGCCGGCGCGTCGGCCGGGGGCTCGACCACGACGCCGCGTACCCGGTCGTCGTGCAGCCCGGCCGCGGCCAGGATGTCGTGGGCCCGGCCCGCCGGCCCCTCCTCGTCGGACAGCAGCTCCGCGAGCAGCGCCGACCGGCGGCGCCGCTCCGGCTCGTCCATCAGGTGGCGGCGCTCCAGTTCCAGCGAGAGCAGCGAGACCAGGCCGGGGACGACGGCGCGGGCCGCCGCGTCCGGGCTGCCGGTGAGCAGGAGCAGGCCGCGCAGCCGCCGGGCGCCGAGCGGCTGCACCTCCAGCTGACGGCCGTCGGCCGTGCTGGTCGCGCTGCCGCGCAGTCCGCGTGCGGCGACCCGTTCGACCAGGTCACGGGCTGCGGCCAGGGGCGGGGTACGCTGCCCGCCGCCGGTGGCGAGGAGCCGCCCGAGCGGGTCGAGCACCGCCGCGCCGACGCCGGTGGCGGCGGTCCACTCCTCCAGCATCGGCTGCAGCCCGCTGTCCGTCGCCGCCGCGGTCAGCCGCCGCTGCGTCGCGAACGCCCGGTGCAGTACGGCGCGCTGCTCGTCCGCGCGCGCGTCGAACACGGCCTTGGTGACCGCGATGAACGGCACTTCGTCGGGCACCGTGAGCAGCGGCAGGCCCGCTTCGCGCGCCGCGTCGACCAGTGGTGCGGGGGCTTCCTGGTACGGGAGTCCGGTGCCGAGGCCGAGCGCGAGGCAGGCCGCGCGGCCCTCGGTCACATCGCGTACGTACGCGCGGCAGGCCGCCGACTCCATCGGCAGCACCAGGCCGATCGTCATCAGCAGCTCGCCGCCCTGCAGCCACTTCCCCGGATGCAGCAGGTCGGAGACGGTCGCGGCCTCGACGGTACGGTCCAGCAGCCCGGCCGGGACGTCGTAGGTCAGCGACAGGTTCAGCTCGGGGCGGGCGAGGAGGTCGGCGATACGCAGGGGCATGGACACAGTGTCCAGCAGGTGAAGCCGCGGTGGACGGTCGGGCCAGCGCTCTGCGCTGTTCTGTTTGCGGGGCGACGCATCCCGGTACCCGCTCCTCGGAGGCGGATCACCTCCCATTTGGCACGTTTTTGCCCGGTTGTGACCGGGGATGCGAAAAGAAGACCGCAGAGGGAACACCTCTTCGTACGCAAGACGAGCGCAAAGGATGATCGGCCATGCAGGTGGCGTTTCTCGTAGCACCCGAAGGCATCGAGCAGGTCGAGCTGACCGAACCGTGGCAGGCGGTGATCGACGCCGGCGGCACCCCGAAGCTCGTCTCCACCGAGTCCGGCCAGGTCCAGGCGTACCACCATCTGGACAAGGCGGACACCTTCCCCGTCGACCAGACCGTGGACCAGGCCCAGGTCGGCGACTTCGACGGACTCGTCCTGCCCGGCGGTGTCGCCAACCCGGACGCGCTGCGGCTGAACGAGAAGGCCGTGGCGTTCGCCCGCGGCTTCTTCGACGCGGGCAAGCCGGTGGCGGCGATCTGCCACGCGCCGTGGACGCTGATCGAGGCGGACGTGGTGCGCGACCGCACGCTGACGTCCTGGCCGAGCCTGCGCACGGACGTCGAGAACGCCGGCGGCACCTGGGTGGACGAGCAGGTCAAGGTCTGCACCGGCGGTCCCAACACGCTCATCACCAGCCGCAAGCCGGACGACCTCAAGGCGTTCTGCGAGACGTTCGTGGCGGAGTTCAAGCGCTGACACCCACCCGGGCGATGGCGCCCGGGACCTGGATCACCCCTCCTCCGACAGCACCGCGGCCGACTCGGGCGGCAGTCTCAGGACGCCGTCCGGGCCGGCCGCCACCGCGTCCGCGTCCGGCCACGCCGCGAGCACCCGCGCCCGCCCGCGCCCGCCGGGCACCTCCGCCGTACCGTCCCCGCCGAGGTGCACCACCACCCGCACCGGACCGCGCCGCAAGGACAGCCAGCGGGCCTCCTCGTCGTACGTGACCTCGGTGCGCGTCAGGTCCGGATCGGTCAGCGACGGGTGCGCGGCCCGCAGCGCCAGCAGCGTGCGGTACCAGGCCAGCAGCGCGGCGTGCGGCTCGCGCTCCGGCTCCGACCAGTCCAGACAGGAACGGTCCCGCGTCGCCGGGTCCTGCGGGTCGGGAATGTCCGACTCCCGCCAGCCGTGCTCGGCGAACTCGCGGCGGCGCCCGTCGCGTACCGCCTCGGCCAGCTCCGGGTCCGTGTGGTCGGTGAAGAACTGCCAGGGCGTACGCGCCGCCCATTCCTCGCCCATGAACAGCATCGGCGTGAACGGGGAACACAGCACCAGCGCGGCCCCGCAGGCGACGAGACCGGGGGAGAGGCCGGCGGCCAGCCGGTCACCGAGCGCGCGGTTGCCGATCTGGTCGTGCGTCTGGGCGTAGGCCAGCAGGCGGTGCGCACCGGTGGCACGCCGGTCCAGCGGGCTGCCGTGCCGGCGGCCGCGGAAGCTGGAGTACGTACCGTCGTGGAAGAAGCCGCCGGTCAGCGTCTTGGCGAGGGCGGCGAGCGGCGCGCGGGCGAAGTCCGCGTAATAGCCCTGGGACTCGCCGGTCAGCGCGGTGTGCACGCTGTGGTGGAAGTCGTCGTTCCACTGGGCGTGCAGTCCGTGGCCGCCGTCCGCGCGCGGCGCGGTGGTCCGCGGGTCGTTGAGGTCCGACTCGGCGATGAGGAACAGCGGGCGGCGCAGGTGTGTGGCGAGCGCGTCGACGGCGGCGGACAGGTCGGCCAGGAAATGGCGGGCGCGGGTGTCGATCAGGGCGTGTACGGCATCGAGGCGCAGGCCGTCCAGCCGGTAGTCACGCAGCCAGGCCAGCGCGCTGTCGATGAAGTACGCGCGGACCTCGTCCGACCCGGGCGCGTCCAGGTTGACCGCGGCGCCCCACGGCGTGTGGTGCGTCTCGGTGAAGTACGGCCCGAAGGCGGGCAGGTGATTGCCCGACGGACCGAGGTGGTTGTGCACGACGTCGAGAACGACGCCCAGGCCGTGCCCGTGAGCGGCATCGACCAGACGCTTCAGCCCGTCCGGACCCCCGTACGGCTCGTGCACGGCCCAGGGGGCCACCCCCTCGTACCCCCAGCCGTGCGTCCCGGGGAACGGGCAGACCGGCATCAGCGCGAGATGGGTGATGCCCAGGCCGGCGAGGTGCGGCAGGCGCTCGACGGCGGCGTCGAACGTACCGGCGCCGGTGAACGTCCCCGTGTGCAGCTCGTAGAGGACCGCGCCCGCCAGAGGACGGCCGGGCCAGTCGTGCCGCCAGCCGAACCGGCCGTGCTCGACGACCGCACTCGGCCCGTCCGGGCCCTCGGGCTGCCGGGCCGAACGCGGATCGGGCAGGAGCGGACCGTCGTCGAGGCGGAAGCCGTACCGGTCACCGTGGCGGGCCGGTACGTCGGCCCGCCACCAGCCCGCACGCACGGGATCGCGCTCCATGGGGACGTGCTCGGCGGGCACCCGCCCCGTGCGCGCCTGCCCCGTCGCCGCGGCGTGCCCGGTCGTCAGCGCGTACCCCTCGTCACCCGCCCGGTCCGCGGCACGGCCCGGAGGCGTGACGAACTGGAGCGCGACCTGTCCGGCGTCCGGCGCCCACACCTCGAAGAGCACGGCAGTCCTCCCTCGTCCGACAGCCGGACGGAGAAAACTCCGCCCTCAGACGAAGGATGCACGCTCCTGCGTCGTCGGGTAGCCCGCCTTGGCGAAAGCCGCCGCCATCGGGACGTCCGGCCGGTCCGTCTCGCCGATGATCTTTTCCGCGCCGTGTGCGGCGAGCTGCCGGGTGCAGTCGACGAGCAGGTCGTAGCCGTACCCCCGGCCGCGGTGCTCCGGCACGACGCCGATGAACCCGATCACCGGCGCCTGGAGGTCACGGGCGGGCACGTGCACCCCGACGACCTCGCCGCCTCGCCCCGGATCGGCCGTCCAGGCGACCCGCCACCCGTCACGCGGCGACGGACACCAGCGGAAGAAGTCCAGCTCCTCCTGGGCGGCCTGCGCGACACCGCCCTCCGCGATCGCCTGCCGGGTGTGGGCGTCCAGCGAGCCGGTCTCGACGCGCCGCAGAATGTCCAGGAACACCCCGTCGTCCGGCTCGGGCAGGAACACCAGCCGCCCGGGCGCCTCCGGAAGCCCGCACTCGGGCGTCCAGGTGTATCGGAACCGTTCGACGAGCGGTACGAGCCCGGCCGCGGCCGCCGCGTCCGTCCGGGCGCGGGTGGCGTCCCGTACGGCCTCCTGGCCGCGCCAGCCGGGCGGCAGTTGCAGGACGTACTCGGCGTGCAGGGGCGCGGTGCGCAGCAGCCGGACGGCGGCGTCCGACTCGCCCGGCGCGAAGTCGAACCAGTCCAGGGCGACCGGCCGGGTGTCGTCCGGCCCGGCCCACCAGGCGGCGCGGGCCACCACGCCGTCGCGCAGCGCGACCCACGTCCACTCGGGGCGGTACTGGCCGCCCTGGGCGGCGCTCGCGTAGCGGCGCCCGAAGGGCGGGTGGCCGACGAGACCGGCGGTGGGGTCGTCCAGACTGTCGAACAGCTGAGCGTCGTTCTCGGTGAGCGCGCGGATGACCAGATCGGTCATGAGGTCCTCTCGGAAGGCGGGCGAAGCGCTCCCGAGGGGCCGGAATCAGCCCAGGACGGCCCGGCAGGCGGGGCAGGAGCGCGGGGACGGGTGCGTCGGCACGGCTCTCGCCTCCTCTCCTCTTCCAGGGCCGGCGCGAAGCCCAGCCCGGCCCACGGACCGGGCGCCACGGAAATTCCGGCAGCCCGCACCGCCGCCTCCACCGGGCACCCGCCTCACTGCCCCCCCCGCCCACCGGACGTCGGCCCCCCGCTCGCCCGGCTGGACACCGGCGCGCGGGCACCGGACAATCTCCGGCATGACATCGCTGGAGTTCCCGGCCCGACCGGCGCGCCCGTCGGAAGCCGACCGGGAGCGCGCCTTGGAACTGCTGCGCGAAGGCGCGGCGCAAGGCAGGCTGTCCCAGGACACCTTCCTGCGGCGGCTGGAACTGGTGCTCAGCGCCCGCCGGCACGCCGAACTCGCCGCGGCCACCGCCGACCTGGCGTCCCGGGGCCGGGTCGAGGGCGCCGTACTGCGCGCGGTGGGCAAGGTGTCGTCGTTCAACATCATGGTCCGCCGTGCCTGGCGCCGCGAGCGCCTGCCGAAGCTCCTGCTGCCCGTCCCGGGCCCGTTCCCCCTCCTCATAGGGCGCGCCCCCGGCTCCGGCCTGCGCCTGAACCACGACACCGTCTCCCGCGCGCACGCCGAACTGCGCAGCACGGACGGCGGCTGGCTCCTGCGCGACCTCGGCTCCACGAACGGCACCTGCGTCAACGGGCGCCGGGTGGTGGGAGAGGTGCTGGTGCAGCCGGGCGACCAGGTGGCGTTCGGCAGCGTGGGGTACGTGCTCACCGACGGGTAGGCCCCCCGGGTACGGCGGGCGGGTGCCCACCGTCCCGAAGGCGCCGCGGAACGGGTCAAGAAACCCCCTCCGGCACCGGCCGGTCGCTCGCCGGGCCCGCCGGCTGGGACCACCAGACGCCCTCACCGTGGGTGAGCCCCGGCAGCCGCCGCTCGGCCTCGGGAACCCGGCGGGCCGGGAGGGCGCCGGTGAGGAGCCAGTTGCCGCCGGCGGCCGAGGTGTCGTCGAACTCGGCGCCCAGGGCCGCGAGATGCGCGGTGACCGGGGCGATCGTGTCGAGCGGTACCTCCGCCTCGAAGGAGTGGCACGGTTCGTACACCCGCGTCCCGGCCCGGCGCAGGGCACGGGCCAGGACGACCGGCGTGACGCCGCGGAAGTCACCGGCCGTACTGACCGGGCCCACGAAACCGGAACGGGTCAGTACGACACGGCAGTCGGTGACCGCCCAGCCCCGCGGACCGGTGCGCAGCGACGCGTACACCGTGTCCTCGACGGCCTGGTGGAAGCCGTGCGGCAGCGCGCCGAGTTCGGTCTCGTACGTGAAGAGCGGCCCGGAGCCCCGGGGACCGGGCTCGACGCGCAGGCCGACCGTCGCCCACCAGCCGACGTGGTCGCGCCCGGTGATCTCCTCGTACGCCTCGCCGGTGCCCAGCAGCCGCTCCACGCACACCACCCGGCTCGGTTCGAAGTCCGCGGCGATGCCGTGGTCCTGGAGGAGCGTGGCCGCGAGGATCTCCTTCTGCACCTCCCCGTAGAGGAGCACCGAGGTGGCGCCCGAGGGAGCGGGCCGGGCGTGGATGAGCGGGTCCTGCTCCGCCAGGCTCAGCAGCGCGGCCCGCAGCCGGCCGGCGTCCGCCGGACGCCGGGCGCGCACCACGGTCTCCAGAGTCGGCCGGGCGAACAGCGCACCGTCCGCCGCCCGCTCGGGACCACCGCCCGCCCGTTCGGGGCCGCCCGCGGTCCGGTGCCCACCGTCCGCCCCCGGCTCCGTGCCCTCCACCACCCGTTCCGCGCCCTCCACCCCCCGTTTCCTGTCGTCCGCCGCGCCGACGAGCCGATCGCCGACGCGGATGCCGGGCAGGCCGCGCAGCACCGCGATGTTGCCCGCCGTCAACGGCCCCGGGTCGCCCGGCGGCCGGCCCACGACCTCCAGCGCGGTGATCCGCCCCTCGACGCGGGCGGCCGTGCCGTCCGGCTCCCGGCGGTGCAGGGTGACCGTACGGCGCGGCCGCAACTCACCCTCGTAGAGCCGCAGGTAGGCGCTCTTGCCGCCGCCGGGCTCGCGCCGGACGGCGAAGACCGTGCCGCGCGGCGGCCGGTCGGCGGCGCCGGGCGCCGGCGGGATCAGCCGGGTCATGCCGTCGATGAGCGCGCCGACGCCCTGCCCGCCGATCGCGGACCCGAAGTACAGCGGGTGCACCGAACCGTCCGCCGTACGGGCGGCCAGCGCGGTCCACAGCTCCTCCTGGGTGGGCGGCGGACCGTCCACGGCGCGGGCGAGAATTCCCTCGTCGGCGTCGGCGAGCAGCTCGGTCAGCCGGGCCCGTACCGCGGGCTCTTCCGCGCGGAGCGGCGCCGTACGCGCGTGCGGCGTGCCCGCGCCGCGCACGGCGGCCATCGGCACGACATGGGGCGCCAGGGCCCGGCGGACGTCCGCCACGAGCGCGTCGGTCCGCGCGCCCGCCCGGTCGATCTTGTTGACGAACAGCAGGGTGGGCAGCCGCAGCCGCCGCAGCGTCTTCATCAGGACGCGCGTACGCGCCTGTACGCCCTCCACGGCGGACAGGAGCAGTACGGCACCGTCCAGTACCCCCAGGGCACGCTCGACCTCGGCGATGAAGTCGGAGTGCCCCGGCGTGTCGATCAGATTGACCTGGACGTCCCCCATGGTGAACGAGGCGACCGCGGACCGGATCGTGATCCCGCGCTCGCGCTCGATGGCACCGGTGTCGGTCCGGGTGTCCCCGGCGTCCACACTGCCGAGCCGCTCGATCGCACCGGTCGCGTACAGGAGCCGCTCGGTCAGGCTGGTCTTACCCGCGTCGACGTGAGCCAGAATGCCGATGTTCAGGGTGTGCATAGGTGGTCGAAACCTCAAGAACTGTCGTCCGGTAAGGGCGCTGAGTAGTTCCGAGGTTTCGGCGCATTCCGTTGCTCCTGCCTGGGGCCGGGGGCGCACGGGGGAAACCGCACGCGGGCGCGCACGGGAGGTCCCGTACGCGGGCTGTGAGTCGTACGCGGCGATGGTGACTGCGCGGAAGGAGCGGCGCAACTCCTTTTCGGGCAGCCGGCTGAACGGCACCTGCTCGGACCGACGCCCCCGGCCCGCAGCCCCCTCAGTGCTGGTGCAGCCCCCGCCCCGCCAGTGTCAGGAATGCTTCGCCGATGGCTTCCGACAGGGTGGGGTGCGCGTGGATGTGCTGGGCCACGTCGGAGGGTTCGGCGTCCCAGGCGACCAGGAGCTGGCTCTCGGCGATCATTTCCGAGACGTGCGGGCCGACCAGGTGGACGCCGAGAACGGGGCCGGTGGCAGCACCGTCCGGGCCTTCCGCCGCCGCGACGACCTTCACCATGCCGCCCTGCCCGTGCACCATGCCCTTCGCGACCGCCGTCAGCGGCAGGGTGTTGACCCGTACGGCCAGGCCGCGGGCGCGTGCCTCGGCCTCGGTCAGGCCGACGGCGGCGGTCTGCGGCGAGGAGTACGTCACGCGGGGCACGGTCGCGGGATCCACCGGACGGGACGGAACGCCGGCCAGCACCTCGGCGACCAGCAGTCCTTCGGCGAAGGAGGCGTGCGCCAGGCCGGGGAACGGGGGCGGCAGCAGGTCGCCCACGACGTGGATGCCGGGCACGGCGGTCTCCAGGCGGGACGGGTCGGCGGGCGGTACACAACCGCGTGCGTCGGTGGTCAGCCCGGCCGCCGCGAGGTCCAGGCCGTCGGTCACCGGTACCCGGCCGACCGCGACCAGCAGCCGCTCGGCCTCGACGGTCTCCTCACCCCGGGGCGTACGGACGGTGGCCCGTACCCCGTGGTCCGTCACGTCGGCCCCGGTCAGCGTCGAGTCCGTACGGACCGTGATGCCGCGCTTCTTCAGCCCGCGGGCCAGGTGGCGGCTCACGTCCTCGTCCTCCAGGGGCAGCAGCCGGCCGGCGGCCTCGACGAGCGTCACCCGGGCGCCCATCGACCGGTGGAAGGACGCGTACTCGACGCCGATCGCGCCGCCGCCCAGCACCAGGACGGACTCCGGCAGACCGGCTGCGAACAGGGCGTCGTCGCTGGTCACGACCGTACGGCCGTCGGGGGTGAGCTGGGGCAGCAGGCGCGGGCGGGAGCCGGTGGCCAGGACGATGCCGCGCCGGGCGGTGAACTCTCCGCCGTCCGGACCCGCTACGAAGACGGAGCGCGCGCCGGTCAGCCGCGCGCTGCCACGCACCACACGCACCCCCGCACGCTCCAAATGCCCTTCGACGCCCCTGTGGTTGCGCGTCACGATGGCGTCGCGGGTGGCGGTCAGCGCGTCCCAGTCCACGGCGTCCAGTGTGGCCTTCACGCCCCAGCGCTCCCGTGCCTCCGCGATGCCGTCCACCAGTTCCGCCGCGTGCAGCATCGCCTTGCTGGGGATGCAGCCGCGGTGCAGGCAGGTGCCACCGATCAGGTCCCGCTCGGCGAGCACCACCCGCAGGCCGAGGGCGGCGGCCCGCAGGGCCGTGCTGTAACCGCCGGTACCGCCACCGATGACGATGACGTCGGCCTCATGGCTGTTACGGTCCGCACTGTCACCGCTGTCGCCGCTGCCGCCGCTGTCACGCTTCGTTCCGCTCGGGTCACTCAGGTTGCTCAGGTCTCCCATGAGGTCAGCCTCCGCCCGGCGCCAGCCATGAGTCCAAGGCAATGTTTCCATGGGGGCGATGAACAACGTTCATGGCAACGGCGGAGCGTCGAACGCGAGGGGGCAGGGGCAGCCATGAGTCTGCGGCAGATGGAGTACCTGGTCACGGTCGTCGAGGAGCGGTCCTTCACGCGGGCGGCGGAGCTGCTGCACGTCACCCAGTCCGCGCTCTCCCACCAGATCAAGGCCCTGGAACGGGAGGTCGGCGGCCCGCTGCTGGAACGGATGGCGCGCGGCGTCCGGCTGACGCCCATGGGCCGCGCCTACTTCCCGCACGCCGAACTCGCCGTACGCAGCGCCGAACAGGCCCGCCGGGCCGCCCTGGCGACGGCCGGGGCGCAGCACGGCGAACTGCACATCGCGACGGTGCACGCGCACGCCATCGGCGTGCTCCCGAAGGTCTGCGCACGCTGGGGGCGCGAGTACAGCGGCGTACGCCTCGTCCTGCACGAATACGCCACCACCGAAGACCTGTTCGCCCACATGGAACGCGGCGTCGCCGACCTGGCGGTCGGCCCGCGGCCCGAGGCCTGGCCGGGACCGGTCACGGTCGTGGGCGAGGAGCGGATGGTGCTGGTGCTGCCGCCCGGCGACCCGCTCACCGGACGGACCGCCGTACGGATCGAGGAGGTCGCCGACCGGCCATGGGTGCGCTGCGCGCTGGAACCGGTCCTGGCGGGCCGGCGGTGGCTGGACGTGGAGTGCGAACGGGCCGGCTTCACACCCCGTACGGCCGTCCGCACGCAGCACACCTCGACGGCGGTACGGATGGCGGCGGCCGGCGTGGGCGTCCTGATCACCGCCGCCCACGAACTGACCGGCCTGACCTGCACCGCCGTCCCCACCGACCCCCCATGGCGCCGCGACATCACCGCCTTCTCCCGCGTACCGCCCACCGGCGCGGCCGCACACTTCGTCGAACTCCTCCGCGAGGTTCACCTGCCGCCTGATGGGCGGTGAGCGTTCCCAGAGGTGCGGTTGTCCGCACGGGTACGTGGTGGTCCTGCGTCACTCCTCCGCGACCAGCAACGCCACCGGATACCGCCTCAGCAGCTCCCGCAGGCACACCACCGGACCCGGCACCTCCCGCCCGGTGAGCAGGTCGCGCCAGCCTGTGTCCGTGTGCGGGCCCGGGCCCGTGCCCGGAAGGGTCAGTTCCGTGTCGCGCCAGCCGCCGGCCTCGGTCAGGCGGAGGGAGAGGCGGGTGGCCACCGTCACCACCCGGCCGGCCCGGGCGAAGGCCAGGCAGTGGCCGGCCGCGGTGCCGTCGGCGTGCAGGGGGGTGTACGTGCCCTGGGCGCCGAACCACTCGGGGTGGGAGCGCCGCAGGCGCAGGGCGGTCGTGGTCAGGAGGAGCTTCTCCGCGGACAGGTCCTGCGGTGCGGTGCCGTCGTCGAGTTCGGCGAGCAGGTCGGGGCGCAGCCGGGGCGGGCGGCGGTTGTCCGGGTCGACCAGGGCGTTGTACTCGGTCTCGGTGCCCTGGTACAGGTCGGGGACGCCGGGCATGGTCAGGTGCAGCAGCGCCGCGCTGAGCACGTTGGCGCGGACGTACGGGGCGAGTGCGGCGGCCAGTTCGGTCAGCGAGGCCGCCGCCGGTCCGCACGGTCCGGCGCGCAGGAAGTCGCCGACCGCCTCCTCGTACGCGGCGTCCTGGTCCGTCCAGGACGTGTGCAGCCCGGCTTCGCGTACGGCCTTGAGCACCGACGGGATCAGCCGTTCGGCGGACGGTTTGCCGAGGCCGAAGGCGGTCTGCCAGGCCACCCACGCCAGGTGCTGGTCCGGCGGCTGCGGCCCCTCGCGCCCGGCCGGCCCGGCGGACACCCGGTGCAGCAGCTCCCGCCACCGGTCCGGGCATTCGGTCAGTACGGCGATCCGCGCCCGGACGTCGGCGCTCCGCTTGGTGTCGTGGGTGGAGAGCACCGTCGAGGTCAGCGGCCAGTCCCGCTGGATGCGGGCGCAGTACGCGTGGAAGGTGTCCACGCCCACCGTGGGCGCGCCCGGGTCGGCGCCGACCTCGCAGGCCGACAGCAGCGGTACGTACCGGTAGAAGGCGGTGTCCTCGACGGCCTTGGCGCGCAGCGCGGACGACGTCTGGGCGAAGCGCGCGCAGAAGTCCGCGCAGTCCGGGCCGTTCCCGAGGAGGCCGAGCGCGAGGTCGCGCACCAGGTCCACCGCCAGCGCCTCCTCCGGCGCGCGGAAGACCGTGCGCGCCCGCGCGGCGGCCTCGGCCAGCATCGCCGCGTCCAGCTCGTCGCGCTGCGCGCTGCGCGCCGCGGTGCCGTCGGTGGCGTACGGGCGGTAGACGGGCAGCCGGACCAGCAGTTCGCGGATGGCGGTGCGCAGCGCCCAGGGCGCGTGGTCGCCCTGGTGGGAGGCGCGGTCGCTGATCCGCCCGGCGGTGCGCACCAGCCGTTCGACCTCGGCCGCGAGGTCGTGGGAGACGACCTCGTAGGCGGCGCGGCGTACCGTTTCCTCCCAGTCGCCGCCCGCGTCCGCGAGCGGGGCGACGAAGTCGCGGTAGACGCTGAAGAGCCGGCCGGAGCCGAGCGGGCAGACGAACAGGCCGTCGAGGTGCCGCAGGGCGTCGTAGCCGGTGGTGCCCGCACACCGCCAGCCGCGCGGCAGCTGTTCGCGGCCGGACAGGATCTTCTCGACCACCGTCCAGCGGCCTCCGGTGGCGGTGTGCAGCCGGGCGAGGTAGTCGCCGGGGGCGGCCAGGCCGTCCGGGTGGTCGATGCGCAGCCCGTCGACCACGCCGTCGCGCAGCAGCCGCAGGAGCGCGGCGTGTGTCGCGTCGAAGACCTCCGGGTCCTCGACCCGTACGCCGATCAGCTCCGAAATGGTGAAGAACCGCCGGTAGTTGATCTCGCTGCGGGCCAGCCGCCACCAGGCGAGGCGGTACCACTGGGCGTCCAGCAGGCGGGGCAGGGGCAGGTGCTCCGTACCGGGCCGGACGGGAAAGACGTGGTCGTGGTAGCGCAGCACGTCGCCGTCGACCCGGATGTCGCCCAGTTCGTCGCCCAGCCGCCCGCCCAGCACCGGCAGCAGCACCCGTCCGCCGTGCCCGCCGTCCCAGTCGATGTCGAACCAGCGGGCGTACGGGGACGCCGGGCCGTCCCGCAGGACCGCCCACAACGGGGCGTTGAGCGACTCCGGCGCCGGGACGGCCATGTGGTTGGGCACGGTGTCCACCACCAGCCGCAGCCCGTGCTCCGCGGCCGTCGCCGCCAGCGCCCGCAGGCCCTCCTCGCCGCCCAGCTCGGCCCGTACGGCCGAGTGGTCCACCACGTCGTAGCCGTGCGTGGAGCCGGGGGCCGCCTCCAGTACGGGGGAGAGGTGGAGGTGCGATACGCCCAGCGCGGCGAGGTACGGCACGGCCTTCTCGGCCGCGGCGAAGGGCAGGTCCGGCTGGAGCTGGAGCCGGTACGTGGCGGTGGGGGGCGCAGTGGCGGTGGGTGGCGCACTGGATTCGGCCGTCATGGGAACACCCGTACCCGCCGGACGGCTTGTTGTTTCACCGGGCCGGCCTCGGAAGGCACACCGGGCCGGACGCCGTCCGTGCCCGGCCCGGCCCCGACGGGACCGGTCGGCACCGTACGGACGCGTGGCCGGGACCGGTCGCCCCCGTACGGACGCATGGCCGGGGCCGGAGCGCCGCACGGTGCGCGTGTACGGACTACGCCGTACGGCAACCGGGCCGGGCCGTGTGCGACCGGTGGGATCCACCGCAATGGGGGAGCCGGGTGTACGGCTGGTGGCGTACTCGGACTGAGCGCGGGGCCGGGGGAGCACGCGGCTGCCCGGGGCCGTACGCCCGGCTCGGGAGCCAGGCTCCGGGACGTTCGGTTCCGGCCCGCCAGGCTCCGACACGCCGGCCCCGGCCCGGCCCGCCCCGTCCCCTAAGCAGGCCGCTGAAGCACCAGCATGCTGCGGCCGGGCAGGGTGAGCTGATCGCCGGCCTGGGCCTTGATGCCTCCGCCGTCGGCGACGGCCTCCGGGTGGGCGGTGTCCACGACTGCCTGCCACTGGCGGCCGTGGTCGACCGGCACGGTGAATTCCCGGCCTTCCGCGTGCGCGTTGAACATCAGCAGGAAGGAGTCGTCGGTGATCCGTTCGCCGCGCGGGCCCGGCTCGGTGATCGCGCTGCCGTTGAGGAAGACCGTCAGCGACTTGGCGTGTGCCGCCTGCCAGTCGCGCTGCCGCATCTCCTCGCCCTCCGGGGTGAACCAGGCGATGTCGGACAGTTCGTCGTGGGTGCCCTCCATGGGCCGGCCGTGGAAGAAGCGCCGCCGCCGGAAGACCGGGTGGTCGCGCCGCAGCCACACCATCTGCCGGACGAAGGCCAGCATCTCCCGGTCCTCCTCGCGGACGGCCGCCTGCTCCTGGGCGTTCGCGAGGCCGGAACCGCCCGCGAAGCCGTCGGTGTCGTACTCCCCGGCAGCCTCCACCCCGGCCTCGGCCGTGGCGCCCGATGCGTCCGGTTCGGCCTCGGCCGTGGCGCCCGACCCGCCCGCCCCCGTCTCCGGCTCCGCCTCGGCCCCCGGCCACCGCACCCAGGCCAGCTCGTTGTCCTGGCAGTACGCGTTGTTGTTGCCGTGCTGGGTGCGCCCGAACTCGTCGCCGTGGCTGAGCATCGGCACGCCCTGGGACAGCAGCAGCGTGGCGATGAAGTTGCGCATCTGGCGGGCGCGCAGCTCCTGTACCGCCGGGTCGTCGGTCGGCCCCTCGGCCCCGCAGTTCCAGGACCGGTTGAAGCTCTCGCCGTCCTGGTTGTCCTCGCCGTTGGCCTCGTTGTGCTTGTTGTCGTAACTGACCAGGTCGCGCAGGGTGAAGCCGTCGTGGCAGGTGACGAAGTTGACGGAGGCCAGCGGGCGCCGCCCGTCGCCCTGGTAGAGGTCGGAGGAGCCGGTCAGCCGGGATCCGAACTCGGCGAGGGTACGCGGCTCGCCGCGCCACAGGTCCCGTACGGTGTCGCGGAACTTGCCGTTCCACTCGGTCCACAGCGGCGGGAAGTTCCCCACCTGGTAGCCGCCCTCGCCCACGTCCCACGGCTCGGCGATCAGCTTCACCTGGCTGACCACCGGGTCCTGCTGCACCAGGTCGAAGAACGAGGACAGCCGGTCCACCTCGTGGAACTGCCGGGCCAGCGTCGCCGCCAGGTCGAAGCGGAACCCGTCCACCCGCATTTCCGTCACCCAGTAGCGCAGCGAGTCCATGATGAGCTGGAGGACGTGCGGGCTGCGCATCAGCAGCGAGTTGCCGGTGCCCGTGGTGTCCATGTAGTAGCGGGGATCGTCGGCCAGCCGGTAGTACGAGGCGTTGTCCAGGCCGCGGAAGGACAGTGTCGGGCCGAGGTGGTTGCCCTCCGCCGTGTGGTTGTAGACCACGTCGAGGATGACCTCGATACCGGCCTCGTGCAGCGCCCGCACCGCCGACTTGAACTCCAGCACCTGCTGCCCGCGGTCGCCCCAGGAGGCGTACGCGTTGTGCGGGGCGAAGAACCCGATGGTGTTGTAGCCCCAGTAGTTCGCCAGCCCCGCGTCCACCAGCCGGTGGTCGTGCACGAACTGGTGGACCGGCATCAGCTCCAGGGCCGTCACCCCCAGCTCGGTCAGGTGCTCGATGACCGCCGGGTGTGCCAGCGCCGCGTACGTGCCGCGCAGGTCGTCCGGCAGGTCGGGGTGGAGCATGGTCAGGCCCTTGACGTGCGCCTCGTAGAGCACCGTCTCGTGGTAGTCGGTGCGCGGCGGGCGGTCGTCGCCCCAGTCGAAGTACGGGTTGATCACCACCGACGCCATCGTGTGCGGCGCCGAGTCCAGGTCGTTGCGGCTGTCCGGCCTGCCGAAGTGGTAGCCGTACACCGCCTCGTCCCAGTCGATGGTGCCGCTGACCGCCTTCGCGTACGGGTCCAGCAGCAGCTTGGCGGAGTTGTGCCGGTCACCGCGCTCCGGTGCGTACGGGCCGTGCACGCGGAAGCCGTACCGCTGCCCCGGCATGATCCCGGGGAGGTAGGCGTGCCGTACGAACGCGTCGGTCTCCCGCAGTTCGACGGCGGTCTCCGAGCCGTCGTCGTGCAGCAGTGACAGCTCGATGCGTTCCGCCGTCTCGGAGTACACCGCGAAGTTGGTGCCCGCACCGTCGTACGTGGCACCCAGGGGATACATCTGTCCCGGCCAGACCTGCATACGTCGACTCTTCCACTTCCTCGATGGGCGCCGCGAAGCCTGCCGGCCTCACGTCGGTCATGCGTCGCCGTGTTCGTTTGCTGCGTTCGGTGCTGCGTACGGTGCTGTGTTCGTCTCGTGTTTCAACCTGCCCAATTCGGCTGGTTTTTCGCGCGATCTGCGCCGAAAGGCGGGCAACCCGCGGCGAAGTCGGATCGTCGTACAGAACGACCGATAGTGCTGAGCACCATGAGGCAGCAGGGGGGAACAGTGCGCAACATGATGCACCGCCACCTGGGCAAGCTGGTGGCGGGCGTGACCGTGGCGCTGGCGGGCACCGCCGCGCTGGCCGCGGTGACCTTGCCAGGGGACGCCGGGGCGGCCGGCGGGGGGAGCCGGGCCGCCGCCGCGGCGGGACCGGAGGCGGAATCGGGCCAGGCGCAGCAGGTGCGGCCGGGATCCGTGGAGCGTGCTCCCGCGGAGGGGCGCGCGGGGGTCGGCCGGGATCCGCTCACGGACGCCGAGATCGCGCGGGCCCAGGAACTGGCGGCGCCCCGTACCTTCCGCGGCGCGACCGAGAACGTCCGGGGCGGAGCCGGACCCGAGCGGCTGTCCACCGACCTGGCCGAGCTGGGGCCGGACGAGGTGGGCCGAGCCGACCCGCCGCGGCGGGCGAGGGTGTCGTTCTATGACTACCGGTCCGACGCGTACGTGTCCAAGACCGTCAATCTCACGACCGGAAAAGTCGAGAAGACCGACAGTCGGCACGGAGTGCAGCCGCCGCCCGACCGGGCCGAGAGCGAGACCGCGGCCGCGCTGCTGATCGCCGCGCCCGAGGGGGCCGGGCTGCGGGAGGACTACGAACACGCCACCGGCAAGAAGCTGACCGGGCCGGAGCAGCTGGCCGTGCGGGCCTTCGTCTACCGGGGGCAGGCGGAGGGGCCGGCTCCGGAACGGCTGCGGGCCTGCGGGGAGCACCGCTGCGTCCGGCTCTTCACCAAGGTGCGCAACGGCCAGTGGATCGACACCCGGCGCTACGTGGTCGACCTGAGCGCCCGTACGGTCGGCCGGCTGGACTGAGCCGCCCGCGCTTCCGGCGGCGCCGGGGCGCGTGCCCGCAGGCGGCCGCGTGTCCGGCTCCACGCCACCCGTGTACTCCGCAGCTTCCGTATCACTGTCGTACAGGAGCGTTTCCATGCACGAAAGACCCTTCCGCCGCGCCCGCGTCGGCCACGGCCGTGCCCGTGTCCCTGCCCGTACCCGCGTCCGTACCCACCGTGCACGGGTCCGGCGCGCCGCACTGCTCGCCGCGCCGTTGCTGCTCGCCACGGCCGCGCTGACGACCGGACCGGCCGCCCAGGCCGCGCCCCCGCCCGCGCCCACCGCCGCTGGGTGCAGTACCCCGTACAGCATCACGCAGACCCTCGAAGGCGGCACCACTTGGCGCATGTGCTGGCACTACGAGGCGTACGCCGGGCTGGTCCTGGACAACGTCTCGTACCAGCCGCAGCACGAGCCCCGCCCGATCCAGGTGCTGACCAGCGCCAGGCTGGCGCAGATCCATGTGCCGTACGACGACGGCGGCAACGAGTACGACGACCTCACGGGGCAGGCCTTCGCCCAGGGGTTGCAGACGCTGGATCCGGGCGAGTGTCCCGGCGGCACCATAAAATCGGTCAAGGTGCCGGGCGCCTGGGATCCGGAGCACCCGGACGTCAACGGACTGTGCGTCACCACGCGCGCCCGCGGCCACGCCTACCGGCTGGGCCGCTACCCCGACGAGACCACCAAGATCTACCAGGCCCAGGGCAAGGACCTGCTCGTCTACACGGTCAACAAGACCGGCTGGTACGAATACATCGTCGAATGGCGCTTCTCCGCGGACGGCACGATGAACATGCAGGTCGGCGCGACCGGCACGCTCTCACCCGCCGATTACGACGCGGGTGACGGCCGCGGCTGGCCGATCGGCAAGGGCGCCAAGGACTACGCCACCAGCCACAGCCACAACGTCTTCTGGCGGCTGAACTTCGGCCTGGACGGTTCGACGGCCAACCGGGTCGAGCAGTTCGACTCGACGACCACCCCGCAGAGCGGCGGGCTGACACCGAAGACCAAGACGGTCCGCACGCCGGTGACCAAGGAACTGGCGGGGGACGCCGGGCCGGCCCGCTGGTGGCGGGTGGTCAGCGCCGTCGGCAAGAACAAGGACGGTCATCCCCGGTCGTACGAGATCGTTCCCGGTCGTTCCAGCAAGTACACCGGGCGCGACTTCACCCGGCACGACGTGTACTTCACCGAGTACAGCGAGTGCGAGCAGTTCGCCAGCAACAACCTCGCGAACTGCGGTACCGGCGCGGGCACCAGCGTGGACAAGTGGGTCAACGGACAGCCGCTCCGTCACCCCGTGGCCTGGGTCAACATCGGATACCACCACATCGCCCGGGACGAGGACCAGGAGCCCATGCCGGTCCACTGGCAGGGCTTCCAGCTCGCCCCCCGGGACGTCACCGCTATGAATCCGCTCACTCCGCCCGAGCTTTCCGGACACAACGGTCACGTCGAATAAGGGGAGTTGGCCGGAGACTCGAACCATCCTGCTGCACCGCCTCCCGGACCCGCAGTAGTCTGCCTTGATCGTTGGCACGGGGGTTCGGAAGGCGGTGCACAGGTGAGCTCGGGCGGGCTGGAGTTGCCCCCTGGTGACGACGGCCATGACGGCCAGGACAGTCATGAGGGACACGAGGGCGGCTCCGTCGACGCCCCGCCCGGGGCGGTGTCCCTGGCCCGGCCGATGGAGATCGGCGCGGAGCTGGACTGGGGCGCCGAGGCCTGGAGCGAGGTGCGCACCCGCGCCCGGCGGGCCGGGCGTGCCTACATCTGGCTGAACCTCGTCGAGCAGCGGCTGCGCGCCGTCGTGGCGGCCGTGCTGTGCCCCGTCTACGAACCGGTGCACGGCGACGAATGGGTCATCGCCGCCGCCGGGCCCACCGGCCAGGAATGGGTGCAGCGGGCGGTCGCGGTCCGCGAGGTCAGCCGCCGCAAGGGCTACCTGCTCGACCCCGCCGACGACAACATCCTCAGCTTCCTGACCCTGCCGCAGCTGCGCGAACTGATGGTGCAGCACTGGCCCTGCTTCGAGCCGTACTTCGACGACCGGCGGGAGGTGGAGCTGGCCCTGGACGAACTGGAGGTGGCCCGCAACATCGTCTCCCGCAACCGCGCCCTGACCGGCACCGTCCTCGCCCAGGCGGAGCGGGCCTCCGCCCGGCTGCTGGACATACTCGGCTCCGGCATCGGCACCCGCACCGCGGGGCGGCTGCCCATCGACGCCGTGGAGGACCTCGTCGGCGACCGGTACGCGGACGTCGTCGGCGTCCACACCGACCGGGTGCGCCTCCAGCGGCAGCTGCCCGCCGAGGACCTCTTCGGCGGCGCCCGGCGCCTGGACGCCATCGGCATCGGCCTCAACCTCCTCGTACAGAACTACTCCGGCCGCCGCATGGTCCGCCTCGCGGAGTCCGGCTGCCGCGTGCGGCTGCTCTTCCTCAACCCGGCCAGCAGCGCGGTCCGCCGCCGCGAGCGGGAACTGGGCCTCAAGAAGGGCGAGATGAGCCGCTCGATCGAGATGAACATCCTGCACATGCGCCGGGTACGGGCCCGCCTGCACGACCCCGGCGCCTTCGAGATCCAGGTCTTCGACGAGACGCCCCGCTTCACCGCCTACCTGGTGGACGGCGACGGCCCGGACGGCGTGGCCGTCGTCCAGACGTACCTCCGCCGGAGCCGGGGCATGGAGTCACCGGTCCTCGTGCTGCGCGGCGGCGGCCGCGAGGTACTGCGCCAGGAGGCGGACCGGGACGACGACCACGGCCTCTTCGAGACGTACCGGGAGGAGTTCGAGAACGTGTGGGCGGATTCGCGGCCGGTGTCGTGAGGGGGGCTGCCGGGGCGCCGCCCGCAGGCCCCCGCCGTCCGTGACCGCGCAGGTGGCGGCCGGTGCCGGCAGCCCGCCCGGTACCGTTGCGCCATGCGATTCGGCGTGCTCGGGCCGGTGGAAGTGCGGTCGGCGGACGGCCGGACCGTACCGGTACCCGAACGGAAGGTACGGGCCCTGCTGGCCGCCCTGCTCGCCCACCGGGGGGAGCCCGTATCCGCCGGCCGCCTCATCGAAGCGCTGTGGGACGAGCGGCTGCCCGCCCACCCCACCGGCGCGCTCCAGGCCAAGGTCTCCCAGCTGCGCCGCGCCCTGGAGGCCGCCGGGCCCGGTGGCCGTGCGCTCGTCGCGGCCCGCCCGCCGGGCTATCAGCTGGACGCCCCTGCCGACGTGGTGGACGCGGATCGCTTCACCGCGCTGACGGCCCGCGCGTACGGCGCCCCGGACCCGGCGGAGCGGGCCGCACTGCTCACCGAGGCACTGGACCTCTGGCGCGGCCCGGCCTTCGCCGGAGCCGAGGGCGCGCCCTTCGTACGGGCCGCGGCGGACCGCCTGGAGGAACAGCGGCTGGCCGCACTGGAGGAGCGGGCAGCGGCCCGGCTGGAGCTCGGCGAGCACAGCCTGCTGACCGGCGAGCTGGCCGAGCTGACAGCCCGCCACCCGCTGCGGGAACGGTTGTGCGCGCTGCACCTGCGGGCCCTGTACGGCGCGGGCCGCCAGAGCGAGGCCCTGGCCGCGTACGCCGCCCTGCGGGAGCGGTTGGCGGAGGAGCTGGGCATCGACCCGGGGCCCGAGCTGGTGGCGCTCCAGCAGGCGATGCTGGAGCAGGATCCGGGGGCGGCGGGGGCGGTGCCGACGCGGGCTCCGGGCCCGGCGGGTCCGGGGGACGCTCAGCGCCGTACGAATCTGCCCGCCCCGCTCACCGAACTCGTCGGCCGGAGCGCGGCCGTGTCCCAGGTTCGCGCGCTCGTGGAGGCCGGCCGGCTGGTGACGCTCACCGGGCCCGGCGGGGTGGGCAAGACCCGGCTGGCGCTGGCGGCCGCGTACGGGTTCACCGGCGACTCCGCCGGCTTCCCGGACGGCGTCCTGCTGGTGGAGCTGGCGGCACTGGGCCGGCCGGGGGCCGCGGACGGTGACCACAGGCGGGCGTGCACGGCCGCCGAGGTGGCCGAAGCGGTGCTCGCGGTGCTGGGCGTACGGGAAGGCGCGGCGGCCGGCCCGGCCGGTGAGCGCCTGGCCGGCGCGGTGCGCGGCAAGCGGCTGCTGCTGGTGCTGGACAACTGCGAGCACGTCGTCGGCGCGGTCGCCGAGATCACCGCGGACCTGCTCGGGGCCGCGCCCGGCCTGCGGGTGCTGGCGACGAGCCAGGAGCTGCTGGGACTGGCGGGCGAGCGGGTGTGGCCGGTGCCGCCGCTGGAACAGGCCGACGCCGTCGGTCTGTTCGTGGCGCGCGCGGCGGCCACCGCCCCCGGCTTCCGCCTGGACGAGCACAACACGGCGGCCGTCGCGGACATCTGCCGCCGCCTCGACGGCATCCCGCTCGCCCTGGAACTGGCCGCCACCCGCGTACGGGCCCTCGGCGCACGGGAGCTGAGCGCCCGGCTGGACGACCGGTTCAGGCTGCTGGGCACCGGCCGGCGGGGCGCGCCGCCGCGCCAGCAGACCCTGCGCGCGATGATCGACTGGAGCTGGGAGCTGCTGACCACGGCCGAGCAGGTCGTCCTGCGGCGGCTCGCCGTGCACGCCGACGGCTGCATGCTCCGGGCGGCCGAGGAGGTGTGCGCGGGCGACGGCGTAGGGTCCGGGGAGGTGGCGGCCCTGCTGGCGCGGCTGGTGGACCGTTCGCTGGTGGCCGTCGCGGAGGGGCCGTACGGGCCGCGCTACCGTCTGCTGGAGTCGGTGGCCGCGTACTGCCTCGAACGGCTCCGTGAGGCGGGCGAGGCGGAGGCGGTACGGCGGCGCCACAGCATCCACCACACCTCGCTGGCCGAACGTGCTGAACCCTTTCTGTACGGGGCGGAGCAGCGCGAGTGGCTGGCACGCCTCGACCAGGAGACGGCGAACCTGCGGGCGGCGCTGGACTGCGCCGTCCAGGAAGGCGCCGCGGAGCGCGCGCTGCGGCTGGTCAACGCCGCGGCCTGGTACTGGTTCCTGCGCGGCCGGCTCGCCGAGGCGGGGCGCGCGCTGGGCATGGCACTGGACGTGCCGGCCTCCTCCGCCGTACCCGAGGGGCTGCGGCTGCGGGCCAAGGTCTGGCAGGTCGGCATGGCGTCGCTGGCCGGCGGGGACACCGACCCGGTGGCGCGCGCCGACGCCGTACTCAAGCAGTACGCCACCACGGAGACCCAGCGTGGCAGCGCATCCAAGGCAGCCCCCGCCGACCCGGCGGGGCACGCCTGGGCCCTGTGGTTCCTGACGTACGCACAGGTCGGCCTCGGCGACCCGGCGGTCGCCCGCGACCGGCTGGCCCGCGCGCTGGCGGCATTCCGGGCGCTCGGCGACCGGTGGGGGACGGCGGCCGTCCTCAGCAGCCGCGCCCAGGGGCAGTACGCAGCTCCAGGCTCCGTACCCGACCTGGCCGCGCGCCGACGGGACGCCGAGGAGAGCGTCGCGCTCTTCCGGGAAGCGGGCGACCTCTGGGGGCAGCTGCAAGCGTCCGAAGCGCTCGGAACGCTGGCCGAGATCGGCGGTGATTACGAGCACGCCGCTCAGCTGCACCGGGACGGGCTGCGCGCCGCGGAGGAACTGGGCCTGTGGATCCAGGCGTCGTACCGGCACTCAGGCCTCGGCCGTATCGCCCTGCTGACCGGTGACCTGGAGGCGGCGCGGGAACACCACGAGCGGGGGCTGCGGCTGGCCGCCGAGCAGTCGCACCGGCGCGGCGAGATGTTCGCCGAGACCGGGCTGGGCATCGGCGCCCGGCGGGCCGGCCGGCTCGACGACGCCGAACGCCACCACACGCGCTGGCTGGAGTGGTGCCGCAGCCGCGACGGCGACCCCGGTACGGCCCTGATCCTCGCCGAACTGGGCTTCACCGCCGAACTGCGGGGCGACGCGGCCACGGCCCACCGCCTCCACCTGGACGGTTACGCGGCCGCACACGCCACCGGCGACCCGCGCGCGGTGGCGCTCGCGCTGGAAGGCCTGGCCGGCGCCCGGGCCCTCGCCGGCCACCCCGCCCACGCCGCCCGCCTCCTGGGCCACGCCACCGCCGTCCGCGCGGCGGTGGGCACCCCTCTGCCGCCCGCCGAACGCTGGGACGTGGACCGCATCACCGCCCGCACACGTGAGGCTTCGGGAAGCGACACCGCCTTCACCGCGGCCTTCGAAGAAGGCACCACGATGACGGTGGAGGAGCTGGTGCGGAAGACGGACGGCGGCCGGGGGCCCGGGCGTTGTCAGTGTCGCGTGGGAGAGTAGGGGAACACGGGGGAAGCAACACCGAAGGAGGCCGTCATGGGCTGGCATCAAGGGCTGCTCGTCAGCTTCGACTTGGAGACGACCGGCACGGACGTCGAGCAGGACCGCATCGTCACCGCCGCGCTGATCAGGCTGGACGCCAGCGGCCGGGAGACGGTGCGGAACACCTGGCTGCTCGATCCCGGCGTGCCGGTTCCCGAGGAGGCGGCGGCCATACACGGCCTGACGACCGCTCAGGTGCGGGCACACGGCCAGGCGGCGGCCGAGGGGGTCGAGCAGATCACCGCCGCGCTCGCCGCGGCGCTGGAGGCGGGCCTGCCGCTGGTGGTGATGAACGCGCGGTACGACCTCTCGCTGCTGGACCGCGAGTGCCGCCGGTACGGCCTGCGGACGCTCGCCGAGCGGCTCGGCCGCCGGCCCGCCCCGGTCATCGACCCGCTGGTGCTGGACAAGCACGTCGACCGCTACCGCAAGGGCAAGCGGACCCTCCAGGCCCTCTGCCGGCATTACGGCGTGCCGCTGGACGCGGCCCACGAAGCGGGCGCGGACGCGGTGGCCGCGGCCGGGGTGGCGTGCCGGATCGGTGAGCGGTATCCGGAGGTGGCCGGGACGGCGCTCGCCGCGCTGCACGCCCTCCAGGAGAAGGCGGCAGCCGAGCAGGCCGCCTCGTTCCAGCAGTACCTGCGCCGCTCCGGTGACCCGGCGGCGATAGTCGAGGCGGCCTGGCCGCTGATCCCCTACCAGCAGTCGCGCGGCCGGGCCGAGGAGCAGCCGGTGCGGTCCGCGGAGCTGCCGGTGCAGGCGTCGCCCTCGCGCGGCGAGGGGTGAGGCCGGGGACCGGGCCGGGCCGCCGGAGCGTCAGAACGGGTACCACCGCACGGTCGTGTCGCCCTCGCGCAGGGAGGCGATGCGGCGGCGGAACTCCTTGAGGGCGGCGGGATTGCCGGGCGCGTGCTGGGAGACCCAGGCGCAACTGGCCGTCTCACGGGAGCCGCGCAGCACCGCGCAGCCCTCCCAGTCCCGGACGTCCCAGCCGTAGATCCGCACGAACGCGTCGTACGCCGCGGCGGGCAGGCCGTAGCGGTCGCGGCTGAGGGCCATCACGACGAGATCGTGTTCCCGCAGATCGGAGGAGAACGTTTCGAGATCGACGAGCACCGGGCCGTCGGGGCCCACATGAACGTTACGGGTCAGCGCGTCACCGTGCACCGGGCCGCGCGGCAGATGCGGTTCCAGCGCGGTGGCGGCAGCGGCGAACGCGTCGCGGCGGCCCCGCAGATACTCGGCGTCCCGCGCCGAGACCGCGTCGCCGGCCAGCCGCAGCCAGCGTTCGACACCTCCCAGCAGCTCGCGCCGGGGAAGGGCGAACGGCGGTTCCGGCAGCGCGTGCACCAGGCGCAGCAGGGCGGCCAGGTCGGCCGGCTCGGCGGGGCGTACGGGGTCGGGCAACCGCTCCCAGAACGTCACCGGGTGCCCGTTCACCAGACGGGCCGCGGGCTCGGCCGCGCGGACGGCCGGCACGCCCTGCTCCGCCAGCCACACGGCGACGCGCAGCTCCCGCTCGGCGCGCTCCAGCAGTTCGGCGCTGCGTCCGACCCGTACGACCGGACCGTTGCCGCCCGTGGCGAAGACGGCGTTCTCGCCGAGTGACAGCAGCCGTGCGTCGGCGGCGACGTCGGGCCGGCCGGCCGCGGCCAGGATGTCCCGGGCGTGCGCCTCCGTGAACGGGGTGCTGCTCGGTGCGGTCATCGGGGCGCCTCCTGCGGTGCGTGATCGGTATCAGTCTCGCAGGTCCTTGGGTCGTGGGGGTGGGGGCCATGGGGATGGGGGGCCATGGGGATGTGGGGGTGCGGTGGGGTGGGTGGGGGTGGGGCGGGGAGGGGGGAGGGGAGACAGACCGGAGGGAGCGACAGGCCCGGGGGAGCGACAGGCCCGGGGGAGCGACAGACCCGGGGAGGAACTGAGCGGGGAAGGAGCAGGACGGGGCGGGTGCTTGACTGCGCCGACCGCCGTCACGACGATGACGGCGGCCGTCTGCCCCGTTCCGCCTGGGGACGCGCGGCCCGTTCGTGGTGGTCGCAGCCGTCCTGGGCGGAATCGTCCGCGGCCGGCCGTGCCGTCCGGGGGAGCAGATGCGGGGGAGTCGGGTTGGGTCGAGATGGTCCCGGACGAGGGCAGACACCGAGACGGCAGACACAGCGGCAGCAGACACCGAGGCAGCAGAGACAGCGGCAGCAGACACCGAGGCAGCAGGTACCGAGACAGCAGGTACCGAGGCATGCGCACGGGACGTGGTTCCTGGTCCTGCCCGCGCTGATCCCGATCCTGGTGCTGAGCGTGGGCCCGCTGCTGTACGGCATCGGGCTGGCGTTCACCGACGCGCAGTCGGGGCGTACCCAGGCCACCCGGTGGGTCGGTCTGCTCAACTTCTCCGACCTGCTCCGGGACACCCTCTTCTGGGACTCCTTCCGGGTCGGGCTGGTGTGGGCGCTGGGCGTCACGGTCCCGCAGTTCTTCCTCGCCCTCGGGCTGGCGCTGCTGCTCAGCCAGGACCTGCGGCTGCGCTGGCTGGCCCGCGCGCTGGCGATCATCCCGTGGGCGATGCCCGAGGTCGTGGTGGGCATCATGTGGCGGCTGGTCTACCACCCGGACGCGGGCGTCCTGAACGAGACGCTGCGCAGCCTCGGGCTGGGCCCGGACGAGGGCCGGGACTGGCTGAGCGGTACGGCCACCGCCCTGCTCGCCGTGATCGTCGTGGGCGTCTGGGCGGGCATGCCGCAGACCACCGTCACCCTCCTCGCCGGACTCCAGAACGTGCCCCGGGAACTGCACGAGGCCGCCGCGATGGACGGCGCCGGAGCCTGGCGCCGGTTCCGTACGGTCACCTGGCCCGCGATCAAGCCGGTCGCACTGGCCGTCTCCGCGCTCAACTTCATCTGGAACTTCAACTCCTTCGCGCTGGTCTTCGTGCTCACCGACGGCGGCCCGGGCGGCCGCACCCGGCTGCCGATGCTGTTCGCGTACGAGGAGGCGTTCCGTTACGGGCAGTTCGGCTACGCGGCCGCGATGGGGCTGGCGATGGTCGCGCTCATCGCGATCCTGCTGGCCGTCTACCTCTCCCGGCGACTGCGGGGGGACGAGGATCAGTGACTCACAACTCCCACGAACACGAACACGAACGCGAGCCTCAGAGCCCCCGCGACCGCCAAGGCCGCCGCGACCACCAAGGCCCCCGCGACCGCCAAGATCCCCGCGACCGCCAAGGCCCAAGCGGCTCCCAAGCCTCCCGCGCCACCCAAGCCTCCCGCAGCACCCAAGCCTCTCCGTCAGCAGGCCGCCGTCCGCCTACCCGGCGCTCCCTCGGCCGGGCCGGCCAGTATCTCGCCCTCCTCTGTTACCTGGTCTTCCTCGCCTTCCCCTTCCTCTGGCTGGTGTCCACCGCCTTCAAGCCGCCCCGGGAACTGGGCAGCATCCACCCCACCTGGCTCCCCAGGGCGCCGACGCTGGACAATTTCCGTACCGCCTTCGACGAGCAGCCGTTGCTCCAGGCCGCCGCCAACAGCCTGTTCGCGGCGGCGGTATCGGCGCTGGTCGCCATCGTCCTGGCCACGCCTATGGCGTACGTCCTCGCACGCCGCCGCACCCGTTTCGCGCGGGCGGCGACCGGCTGGGTCGTGGTCAGCCAGGCGTTCCCGCTGGTCCTGGTGATCATCCCGCTCTTCCTCGTCCTGAAGAGCCTCCACCTCGTCGACGCCCGGACCGGGCTGGTCCTGGTGTACGTGGTGTGGTCACTGCCGTTCGCGCTGTGGATGCTGACCGGCTACGTCCGGGCCGTACCGCCGGAACTGGAGGAGGCCGCGGCGGTGGACGGCGCGGGCCGGCTGCGCATCCTGGTCTCGGTCACCGGGCCGCTGCTGGCGCCCGGCATCGTCGCCACGGGCCTGTTCGCCTTCATCACCGCATGGAACGAGTTCTTCTTCGCGCTCGTCCTGCTCAAATCGCCGGAGAAGCAGACGATGCCGGTCGTGCTGACCCACTTCCTCGGGGCCGAGGGCGTCGCCGACCTCGGCCCACTAGCCGCGGCGGCCCTGCTCGCCACGCTGCCCAGCCTGCTGCTCTTCGCCGTCATCCAGCGCCGTATCACCGGCGGCATGCTGGCCGGGGCGGTGAAGAGCTGATGACCGTGTCCGGGAACCGTTCCGGCCCGCGCCGCCGCGCCCTGCTCGCCGCCGTCGCGGCCGCGCCCGCAGCGGCGCTGCTGCCCGGCTGCTCGGGCGGCGGCGGGAGCCGGGGCGGTGACCGGGGTGCGCTCCGGTTCCAGTCACTGGCATGGCAGAAGGAGTCCGTGGACGCCAACAAGCGGCTCGTCGCGGAGTGGAACCGGCGCCATCCGGACATCCCCGTCCAGTACGTCCAGGGGGCCTGGCCCACCGTCCACGACCAGCTGCTCACCTCCTTCGAGGGCGGCGAGGCACCGGACATCATCCACGACGCCTCCGACGACCTGGCCGACTTCGCCTACGGTGGCTACCTCGCCGATCTGACCGCGCTCCTCCCGCGGCGCCTGAAGGACGACATCCCGCGGCGCAGCTGGGAGTCGGGCACCTTCGGCGGCCGGGTGTACGGCATCCCCTTCCTCCAGGAGCCGCGCGTCCTGATCGCCGACCAGGTGAAACTGCGGCGCTCCGGGGTACGGGTGCCGACCGCGCGCGAGCCGTGGACGTGGGAGGAGTTCGGGGAGGTGGCGAAGGAGCTGACGGGCGGCGGCGGATACGGTGTCGCCTGGCCGCTCAAGGAACCGGTGTCCGCCACCCTCAACCTCGCCCTCTCCACCGGCGGCCACGTCTTCCGGCGCCGCCCGGACGGCAAGGCCGAGGTACGGTTCGACGCCGCCGACCAGGTGGTGCCGCGCGCCATCCACGACCAGGTCAACGTCGCCCGCAGCGCGGCCCGTACGACCCTCGGCATGGGCGGCTCCGACACCCTGCCCGGCTTCTTCGCCGGCCGGTACGCGATCCTGCCGCTCGGCTTCTCCTACCGGCAGCAGATCGTGCAGCAGGCCCCGAAGTCCTTCGAGTGGACGGTGCTGCCCGCCCCCGGCGGAAGCGGCGGCGCGGCCCAGGGCGTCAGCCCGCAGACCCTGTCGATCGCGGCGGACTGCCCGCGCAAGGAGGAGGCGATGGCCTTCGTCGACTTCCTGCTGAGACCGCCGAACATGGTGCGCCTCGCCCTGGGCGACTGGATGCTGCCGACGGGCCGGGAGGCGCTGAAGGCGCCGGAACTCCACTCGGACCGCTACGGCTGGTCGACGGGCACCGCCCTGGCCGGCACCTTGCGGGCCGCGCCCGCGCAGTCGGTGCGGGGCTACCCCGAATGGAAGGACAAGATCGCGACCCCCGGCTTCCAGGAGTACTACAGCGGCGCGATCGACCTCGACGAGCTGCGGCAGCGGCTGGTCCACGACGGGAACCTGGTACTGGCGCGGTACCAACGCTGATGCCCGACGCCCCCGCCGGCCTCTTCAGCCTTGCCCCGTACGGGCGTCCCGGAGACGCCACGGCGTGCGACCAGGTGGCCGAGAAAGAGGGACAGTCGGCGTCCGACGCTTACGGAGGGCGCTGTGGGGCACGCGAAGTGGTGTCGAAGCGAACGATCGGAAGGAGAAGTCGTGTCGTTCCTGTGGGCCATCATCGCGGGGCTCGTCATCGGCCTGCTGGCCAAGCTCGTCGTTCCCGGTCGGCAGCCGGTGCCCCTGTGGCTGACGGTCATCCTGGGCATGATCGGAGCCGTCGCGGGCAACGGGCTCGCCACCGCCTTCGGTGTGCGTGACACCGGCGGCATCGACTGGATCCGGCACATCTTCCAGATCGGCATCGCCGCCGTCCTGCTTGCCGCCGTCACCCCGTGGTGGGTCCGGCGACACGCGTGACGCCCTGGGGGTTCGTGGTCCGTCCCCGCCCGTTGACACCAGTGGTTCCAGCTCCGTCGGGTTCCGGCCCGGCGGAGCTGGCGCGTGGTGGAGCAGCTGTGTGGTGGAGCTGCTGTGTGGTGGAGCTGGAGCCGTCGCGGTGCGGGGCCTTCAGCTGCGTACCGGGGCCCGGCCTGATCCGGCCCGGCTTGATCCGGCGCGATCCGATCCGGCCCGGTCCTGCCCGATCCCGCCCGGCGCGATCCCGCCCGGCCCGGTCCTGCCCTGCCCGGCCCGGTCCGGTCGTGGTGTCCGGTCACCCGGGCGGCTGCCCGGTACGCAGCAGACGCAGGACGGCGCGTTCGGCGGGGCCCCGGGTGGCCGGAATGCCGAAGGCGCCCTCGTCGCCCAGGTGCGGGAGCGCGTCGGCGATGGTGACGCCTTCCTCGTAGAGCTCGATCACCCGGGGGTTGATGTACGAGGCGCGGCAGACGGCGGGGGTGTTGCCGAGGTACCCGGAGACCTCGTGGCACGCGCGGGCGATGGCGCGCTTGCGGGCGCTCTCGCTCCGCGCGGCGGACTGGGAGACCGCCAGGGCGACCGCCGCCATGACGGTGGCGTGCCAGGTGCGGAAGTCCTTGGCGGTGACTTCCAGGCCCGCGAGCTCCTTGAGGTACGTGTTGACGTCGGAGCTGGTCACCTCGTGCCAGGCGGGCCGCTCCCAGTAGGCGAGGAGCCGGTCGCCGCCGCCACGGCGGCGCAGCAGCGCGGTCAGGGCACGGCAGGCGGCGGGGTCCGCGACGGTCTGCGCGATCTCCTTGCCGTGCTTGCCGGTGTACGAGAAGAGGACCGCGCCGCTCCGGCAGCGGGAGTGCCGGCGCAGCAGTGTGGTCAGGCCATAGCTGCTGTTCAGTTCGGTGTGGCGGTCGCTGCCGATCCGGAAGAAGCCGAGGTCCAGCAGGCGTACGGCGGTGGCCAGCACCCGCCGGCGGGTCAGGCCGCGGTCCTCCAGGTGGCCCTCGACAGTCTCCCGTACCGCGGGCAGGACCCCGGCCACGTCGAGGACGTGCTCGTGCTTGGCCAGCTCCTGCTCGGCGCGGAACTGCGGGTGGTAGAGGTACTGGCGGCGGCCGGCGGTGTCGGTGCCGACGGCCTGCAGATGGCCGTTGGGGCGGTCACAGATCCATACGTCCTGCCACGCGGGCGGTATGACCAGAGCGCGGATGCGGGCCAGCTCGGCGGGGTCGCGCAGGGGCTGCCCGGCAGCGTCCAGGTAGCGGAAACCGCGCCCGTGCCTCCTGCGGGAGAAACCCGGCTCGGTGGGCCTGCTGTGGTAAAGACGCACCTCGGCCTCCGTGGACGCTTCTTCGGGAAGGGACGGTCGCCGCGATTCACCCGTCCGGTGGAACGCCGCTCGGTACGTGTACCCGTTTCTTCCGGGAGATCGGCCTCGGACACCGGTGTGAACCGGCGGTTCAGGGGCGTATCCCGGGGCACTCGGGCCGGTGTGCCCTTCGGCACCGTAAAGGCGCCGTGGCGGAGAGACCGGTGCGGCCGGCTCTGCGCCGTGACCGTGTCGACGGCAGGCGGGGCAGGCGCGCCGACGTGGGTCGGTCCCAGCAGAAGGAGAAGCGCTCATGGCCACTCAGCACCGTTCGGTTTCCACCGCCCGCGGCCCGGTGCAGCAGGCCGCTCTGCTGGTGGGAGCGGTATTCCTGCTGGTCGGCGTTCTCGGGTTCATCCCCGGGATCACGACCGGCTACAGCACGATGGAATTCGCCGAGCACCACTCGCAGGCGAAACTCTTCGGTGTGTTCCAGGTGTCGATTCTGCACAACATCGTGCACCTGCTGTTCGGCCTGGCCGGCCTGGCCATGTCGCGCACCGCCTCCGCCGCCCGGAATTTCCTCGTCGGCGGCGGTGTCGTCTATCTGCTGCTGTGGCTGTACGGCCTGTTCATCGACCATGACAGTGCCGCCAACTTCGTCCCGCTGAACACGGCCGACAACTGGCTCCATTTCGTCCTGGGCCTGGGCATGATCGCCCTCGGCGTCCTGCTCGGCCGGCGTGCGTCCACCCGCCGCTGAGCAGCAGCCCTTGCCGCCCTTGCAGCTTGCCTCTCGATCGCGGCACAAACGGTCCGGCAGCTCGGCGGCGCCGCTTCCGTCCTGGCACGGCAACGGCGTGACCACGCCGAACTCGACCGGCTGAGGAACCGCTACCGGTCCGCTACCGGACCGGTAGCGGACCGGAGGCGGAACGCCGGCAGACGCTCACGAACTCGGACGAACCTCGACGAACAGCGGGAGCGGCCCGCGATGCGCAACAGCCACACGGAACGGGCTGGGCTGAGCCATGGCTCGACCGAACCGTGCGCGCGGCGGCATACCGGGGCTCGCGCAGCGGACGCCGGGCTTCCCTGTGATGCGCGTACGCGTCGACCGGGACCGGTCTGGTGACGTCCCGTCAGGGGGCATTTAGTAGCGGAATATCGGCGCATTCCCAATAAGGGTGACGAGAAGTGGGCGAGTTGTGCGAAGACCTCGTCGCACGGTGTGCCGGAAGAAATGCGGTGCGTGCAAGTCTGGTTCGGGCGGGGGGTGCTGCGGGGTGAGCGACGCCACCTTCCGGGATGCCGTGCCGGTGATTGAGGTGCCTTCCGGCCGGGGATTGTTGAGCTGTGAAGAAGTGGGTGGTGGGGGCGATTGCCCGCCTCTTCCCCGTAATGGACGGTTCTCCGGTCTTTCGGTGTGCCGCACTTCGTACCGTCGGTAACGTCGCTGCCCGGACTGCGGCTGACCTGCGCCATGTTGCCGTTGTGTGAACGGAGTTGACTCGCCGTCGAACGGGCGTGGTGCGTATTTGACCCCTTCTGCGGGCCTTTGCATTTACGCAAGGTTGTTGTCTATCTCACAACGCCCGGTCGGCCTTGAATTGACCCCGTCAATCCGACAAGGTTTCGAGCCAGCCCGGCGGAGATCTTCCTGTCCGTCCGGGCTGTTGCGCAACGCTTTCCCCCCACACCCCGAACGAGGAGAACCCTCGAATGGCTCACGCTCACAAGCGTTCCAGCAAGAAGCGGCTCGTCACCGCGATAACCGCCGTGGTCGCCGCGACCGGTATCGCCACGGTCACCGCGGTCACCGCGGGCGCGTCGCCCGCCGAGGGCAAGATCTACGGCGCCGAGGCCAAGGGCGCCGTCAGCGGCAGCTACATCGTCATGCTGAAGAACCCTGAGCACACGGTCCGCAGCGCCGCGGTCCAGGCCGAGCAGAACAAGGACCTGGCCGGCAAGTACGGCGGCGACGTCAAGCGGACCTACTCCGCCGCGCTGAACGGTTTCTCCGCCACCGGCCTCACCGCCGAGGAGGCCCGCCGCCTGGCCGCCGACCCGGCCGTCGACAAGGTCGTGCAGAACAAGAAGTTCCACATCGACGGCACGCAGGACAACCCGCCGTCGTGGGGCCTGGACCGCATCGACCAGGCGGACACCCAGGGCGACAAGAAGTACACCTACCCCGACAGCGCGGGCGAGGGCGTCACCGCGTACGTCATCGACACCGGTGTCCGCACCACGCACCAGGACTTCGAGGGCCGCGCGTCCTCCGGCTTCGACGCGATCGACGGCGACAACGACGCCTCCGACGGCAACGGCCACGGCACCCACGTCGCGGGCACCATCGCCGGCAAGGCGCACGGCGTCGCCAAGAAGGCCAAGATCGTGGCCGTCCGCGTGCTGGACGACCAGGGGTCGGGCTCCACCGAGCAGGTCGTCGCGGGCATCGACTGGGTGACCAAGAACCACAAGGGCCCCTCGGTCGCCAACATGTCGCTGGGCGGCGGCTCCGACGAGGCGCTGGACGCGGCGGTGCAGAAGGCGGTCGCCTCGGGCGTCACCTTCGCCGTGGCGGCGGGCAACGAGTCGACCGACGCGGGCCAGGGCTCCCCGGCGCGGGTCAAGGAGGCCATCACGGTCGCCTCCAGCACCAACACCGACGAGCAGTCCGACTTCTCCAACTTCGGCAGCGCCGTGGACCTCTACGCGCCCGGTTCGGACATCACCTCGGCCTGGAACGACAGCGACCAGGGCACCAAGACGATCTCCGGTACGTCCATGGCCACCCCGCACGTCGCCGGTGCCGCCGCGGTCTACCTGAGCGCCCACCAGGACGCCGAGCCGGACGCGGTCGCGCAGGCGCTGACCGACGGCGCCACCCCCGACAAGATCAAGAACCCGAGCGAGGGCACGCCCAACAAGCTGCTGAAGGTCGGCGAGAAGTAACCTCACCGCCCGTTCGGCACCGGACGCCGGCCGTCGCGCTCGCCCCCACGGGGCGCGACGGCCGGCGTCGTGCGGTCCGGGGCCACCGCGGGCGCGCGCACCGGCTCAGCCGCAGTACCGCCGCGCCGTCGACTCCCGCTGCGGTGCCTCCAGCAGCCGCAGCCGGCTCTCCACCTCCCGCGGCAGCCGGTGCCGTTCCCGCAGCACCCACGGCAGACCGCGGGCCGCCTCGGCGAACGCCCGTACCGACACCGCGTCCCGCGGCACCGTCGAGGCGAGTGCGCCGGTCCGGCGTACGGCGGCGGGCAGCGGCCTGCGCAGCCAGGTGAACCACAGGGTGTTGCGGATGCCCTGGCGCCGGCGCAGCGTCGCGTCGCGGTGCGGCGAGGCCCGGTGGTGGACGGTGAGCCGGTCGGCGTACGCCAGCCACCAGCCGTCGGCCGCGAGGTCGGCGGCGAGCAACTCCTCCTCGCCGCCCAGGACGAGCCGGGGCGAGAAGCCGCCCGCGGCCCGGAAGGCGTCGGCCCGCAGCACCGTGGCCGCCGCGAGGAACGAGCCGAGCGCCGGGCCCGGCAGCCAGGAAGGGGCCGGCAGCGGGGAGTGCCGCAGCTCCTGGACGATCGGGTCCTCGACGGGCTCGCCGGAACCGGCGCCGGGCACGGTGCCGGTCTCCGGGGCGTCCGGATGCGGGTGGACCATGATGCGGGCGGTCACCGCGCCGAGCCGCCCGTACGCGTCCAGCAGGTCGGCGGCGCCGGCCAGGGAGCCGGGCTCCCACCACGAGTCGTCGTCGCAGAACGCCAGGTACGGCGTGGCCGCCACCCGCGCGGCCAGATTGCGGCCGACCGCCCCGGTGTTGTGCGCCAGCGGGATGAGCCGCGGCGCGAGGGGGTGCCGGCGGACGGCGGACGCGCTGCCGTCCGTGGATCCGTTGTCGACCACGACGACGGGCGGCTTCTCCGGCAGTTCGGCGAGCCGGTCGAGGGTGTGCAGCAGGTCGTCGCTGCGGTTGCGGGTGATGACGATGACGGTGGTGCGCGGATCGGTCACGGGAGGTTTCCTCGGGTCGGTGTGGGCTGGCCGGTGTGGGCTGGCCGGTGCGGGCTGGCCGGTGCGGGCGGGGCGGGCCGGTTAGGTGCGGACGTGCCGATACGGTGCGAACGGCTGGTGCGGTGTGGGCGGGCCGGTGTGGCGCGGACGGCCGGTGCGGTGTGGACATGCCGATGCGGCGCGGACCGCCGGTGCGGTGCGGACACGCCGATACGGCGCGGACGGCCGATACGGCGCGGACGTGCCGATGCGGCGCGTCGGCGTACTGCCGGGGCGCGGGGCGCGGGGCCGCCCCCCGCCACCGTGGTGCAGGGCGCGGGGCCGCCCCCCGCCACCGTGGTACGGGGCGCGGGTCCGCCCCCCCGCAGTGCCCGGTCCGGAGCCCACCGTGGGCGTTCCGCCCACCCGAACGGCAGCCGACCGGCACGGGACCGGCCTCGTCACGGGCCTGTCTCCAGCCTCCGCACCCGCCGTTCCACCGGACGCGGCAGCGGCTGTCGCCGCGCCAGGGCGGCCGGCAGCCGCCGTACCGCCTCGGTCAGGGCCAGGCGTGCTTCCGGGTCCGTACGGCTGTCGAGTGCGAGGCGGGCGGTGTGGGCGAGGGCGTGCCGCAGGGGGCGGCGGAGCCAGGCGGTGAGCAGGGCGTTGCGCCGTACGCGGGCGGTGCGGCCGGGGCGGGGGGCGCCGCCCGCGCCGTCGGGTTCGTGCCGGGCGACGAGGGCGGGGCAGTAGGCGACGCCCCAGCCGCGGGCGTCGAGGTCCATGGCCAGCAGGGTCTCCTCGGCGCCGAAGTGGAGTACGGGGTGGTAGCCGCCGGCCTCCAGGAAGGCGTCCCGGCGGGCGACGGCGGCGCAGCCGAGGAAGCCGAGTACGGACGGGCCCGGCAGGTCGGGTTCGTGGCCCAGCGGGGAGGCGGCGAGGACCGCGTTGAGCGGGTCGGCGTCGGCCTCCGTACCGACCAGGGTGCTGGCGGCGGCCAGTCCCAGCCGTGGGTGCGCGGCGAACAGCTCGGCGGCCCGGGACAGCGCGCCGGGCTCCCACCACGAGTCGTCGTCGCTGAACGCGACGAGCGGGGTGCCGAGCGCGGCAGCCCCGTACGTACGGCCGACCGCGCCGAGGTTACGTCCGGGCGTCAGTACCCGTACGGAGGGGAAGCGCGCGCGGACGGCGTCCGCGGTGCCGTCCGTCGAGCCGTTGTCCACCACCACGACGGGCGGGTCCTCGGGCAGCCGCGTCACCCGCTCCAGTGTGGCGAGCAGCCGCTCGCGGCGGTCCCGGGTGATCATGACGATGCCCACCTGCGGGGCGGCCCGCGGGACCGGCGCGGGCGCGGTGTCCGGCAGCTCCGCCGTCCGCGCGGTCACGACCGGTACCCCGGGCCGGGCGCCGCGGCGCGGGCCGCCCGCCGGGCCAGCGCGGTCGTCGACCTGCCGTCCAGGTAGGGCAGGACGAGTGCCTGGCCGCCCCACTCCAGCAGCGTGGCCGCCTCGGGCAGCGCGTCCACCGAGTAGTCACCGCCCTTGACCCACACGTCGGGGCGCAAGCGCCGCAGCAGTTCGACGGGGGAGTCCTCGTCGAAGACGGCCACGGCGTCGACGCTGCCCAGGCCGGCCAGGACGCGGGTGCGGTCGGCCGCCCGGGTCAGCGGCCGTCCCGGGCCTTTGAGGCGGGTGACGGACGCGTCGGAGTTGACGCAGACGATGAGGCAGTCACCGATCCGCCGGGCGCTCTCCAGCAGGCCGACGTGCCCGGCGTGCAGCAGGTCGAAGCAGCCGCCGGTGGCGACCACCGTGCCGCCCCTGGCCTGCACGGACCTGGCCAGTTCGAAGGGGTCGGCGGGCCGCTCCGGCGCGGGCCGGTCCGGCGGCGGCGCGCTGCGCCACAGGCCGCGGTTGCCCGCGCCGCCCGCCGCGACGAACGCGGCGGCCTCCGCGACGGCCCGCTGTACGGCCTCTTCGGGCAGCGCGCCGTCGGCCAGGGCGGCGGCCGCCGTGGCGGCGAAGCAGTCACCCGCCCCACAGGGGTCGCCGTCGGCCCGGTACGGCGCGGGCACCAGCATCGGCGAGTCACTGCCCGCCCTGGCCAGCAGCGCGCCGCGCGCGCCGAGCGTCACCGCGACGGCCGCCGCCCGCCATTCGGCGGCCAGTTGGGCGCCCCGTACGGCGCAGGCGTGCAGCGACCGGTCCTCACCGGAGGTCAGGGCGCGGGCCTCGGACGCGTTGGGGGTGACCAGCCGCGCGCCCGGTACCGGCGGGCCGCCCTTCGGATGCGGATCCCACAGCAGCGGGACGCGGCGTGCCGCACCGGCGAGCAGGTCGCGGACCGCCGTCGCGGTGCCGCGCCCGTAATCGGCGACGAGGACGGCGCGGGCCCCGTCGAGCGCCTCGCGCACCGCCGGGCCGGGTCCGCCCGGACTGCCGCCGCCCCGGTCGAACCGCACCAGGGGGCGGCCGGACGCCATGACGCGCGTCTTCTCCGGGAGCCGGCCCGCCAGCGGGATCTCCACCAGGCGTACGACTCCGCGCAGTGCGCGCCGTACCGCCTCGCTCGCCGGGTCCGGTCCCAGCGCGGTCACCAGGACCACCTCGCGTCCGGACCGGGCGGCCAGCGCGGCGGCCAGGCCGGCGCCGCCCGGCCGGCTGCGGTCGTCGGTGACGTCCACGACGGGGGCGGGCGCGTCCGGCGCCAGGCGCGCGGCGTCGCCGTCGATGTCCCGGTCGAGCAGGACGTCGCCCACGACCACCAGGGGCTGACGAGCCGTCATGACTGCCTCCTTCGTACGCCGGTACCGCGCCCGCTCACAGCGCACCGTCCCGGTCGGCCACCGCGACATCCACTGGGACATCCACCGCGGCCTCCAGCGGGACGCCCGCCGCGGCCCGCGCGGTCCGGGGCGTGGCGCTGACGGCGTCGAAGTGCTCGCACAGGATGTGCACCGCTATCAGGTGCGCCTCCTGCACCGTCGCGCTGCTGGGCGAGTCCACGTGCACCACTTCGTCGGCGGCGTCGGCCAGCGGGTTGGGCCGGGGACCGGTCAGCGCCCAGACCCGCAGTTCGGCGTCGCGCGCGGTCTCGGCGGCCGCCAGCAGGTTGTCGCTGCGGCCCGAGGTGGACAGCAGCAGGAGGACGTCACCGGGGCGGCCGTGCGCGGCGACCTGCCGGGCGAAGACCTGATCGAAGCCGTAATCGTTGCCGATGGCGGTGACGCTGGAGGTCTCCGCGTGCAGCGAGATGGCCGAATAGGCGGGGCGGTCCTGCTGGTAGCGGCCGACGAGTTCGGCCGTCAGGTGCTGGGCCTGGGCGGCGCTGCCGCCGTTGCCCGCGGCGAGCAGCCGGCCGCCGACCGGCAGCACGGTGCCGAGGTGGGTGCCCCACTCGGCCAGCCGGCGCAGGCTGTTGCGGCGCAGTGCGGCCACCGCGTCCTGGAGCGACTGGCAGTGGCGGTGGGCGGCGTCAAGGGGTTGGCTCATGGTCGTCGGGCTCCCGGGCGCGCCGGTGGGCGCTGGGGCCCGCACCTCCTTCGTACGTCTGCGGCGGGGACAGGGCGTCGGACGGCGACGAGGGGACCGGGCGTCGGAACGGGGGCGGCGCCGCGGCCGGCGCTCACGCCACCTCGGTGACGGCGGCGGGCCGTGGGCTCAGCACGCCCAGGTAGGCGGCCTCGGTGCCGGCCGCGACCTGGTCCCAGCCGTACCGGGCCAGTACGCGGCGGCGGCCCGCGGCGCCGCAGGCGGCCCGCAGCGCGCCGTCCAGGAGCAGTTCGCCGACGGCGTGGGCCAGCGCGGCCGGGTCGCGGGGCGGCACCAGCCGCCCGCAGTCCGGGTCGGCGACGGTGTCCAGCTGGCCGCCGACGGCGGTGGCCACCACGGGCGTACCGCAGGCCATGGCCTCCAGCGGCACGATGCCGAACGGCTCGTAGTCCGCCGGGCACAGCACCACGTCGGCGGCGCGCAGCAGCTCCGGTACGTCCTCGCACCGCACGCCGCCGGTGAAGCTCACCCGGTCCGCGACCCCGGCGGCGCGGGCCAGTTCGCGCAGCCGCCGCACCTCGGGGTCCTGGTCGATGCGGTCCGCGGGCGGGCCGCCGGCGATGACGAGCCGGGCCTCGGGCAGCCGGGCCAGCGCGGCGACGGAGACCTCCGCGCCCTTGCGGGGGACCAGCCGGCCGAGCTGGAGGAGCAGCGGACGCTGCGCGCCGTGGTCGGCGGCCGGCCCGTCGGGCGTGAAGCGCGCCGTGTCGACCCCGCACGGCACCACGTCGATCTTGCTCTCCGCGATGCCCATCCGCCCCAGTTCGGTGACCTCGTCCCGGCAGGTGGCGATGATCCGGTCGCAGCCCTCGCCCACCTCGATCTCACTGGTGACGCGGGAGCGCGGGCTGGTGTCGGAGTCCCGCTGGTGGCGCCGCTTGACGGTGCCCAGCGCGTGGTAGGTGTGGGTCAGCGGCAGGCCCAGTTCACGGGTCGCCCGGAGCGCCGCGAGACCGGACATCCAGAAGTGCGAGTGGACCACGTCCGGCGCCCGGACCCGCCACTGCTCGGCGAGGAAGTCGCCGAACGCCGGCATGTACGGCAGCAGCGCGTCCTTGGGCACGTGCCGCGGCGGCCCGGCGGGCACGTGCCGCACCCGTACCCCGGGCCGCAGCGCGACCTCGTCGGGCGGTTCGGCGGCGTCCCGCCGGGTGTACACGGTCACCCGGTGCCCCCGGTCGGCCAGCGCACCGGCCAGGCGCGCGACATGGACGTTCTGGCCGCCCGCGTCGACGCCGCCGAGCACCGCCAGCGGACTGGCGTGCTCGGAGACGAGCGCGACGGACAGCCGCGGGGTGTTGCCGAGAGGGGTCATGCTTGCACCTCCGTGATCAGGCGTTCCCAGTCGTGCAGGAAGCGCTTGAGCCCGTACCGGTCGAGCGCCGCCTGGCGGGCCCGCGCGCCGTCCTCGGCCGCCGCGTCGGGGTCCTCCAGGTACGTCCGGGCGGCCCGGGCCAGGACCTCGGGCCGGTTGGAGAGCGTGCCGGTGCCGGGCAGCACCGCTTCGGCGGCCTCGGTGGTGGCCAGGGCGACCACCGGCATCCCCAGGTGCATCGCTTCCAGGAGCGACAGGCCGAGCGACGTCCAGCGCACCGGGTGCAGGTAGAACCGGCGCTGCGCCATCGCCGCGTGCAGTTCGCCCTGGGGGAGGTCGGCCGTACGGCAGCGATCCGGGGGCAGGCCCAGGTGCGCGGCGAGCCCGTCGGTGCGCATGCCGAAGACGTCCAGCGGTGCGGCTTCGGCCAGTCCGGGCAGCAGGTCGGTGCCGACCGTACGGCCGCGGCGGACCGGCTCGTTGGTGACGACGGCGGCCCGTGCGAGCCGGCCGGTGTACTGGTGGCCGGGGTCGACGATGCCGTGCTCGATCACTTCCGTACGGGTGCCGCCGTTGTCCCAGAACAGCCGGTTGAAGTGGGTGACGTGCACCAGCACCAGGTCGTCGCGGTCGGCGCACGGGTGGCGGGTGTGCGGCACGTCGCCGTCCGGCGCGTTGTGCTCCAGGTAGACGGCGGGCACGTCGCGGCCGGGGCGACGCCCGCCCAGCCAGCGCTCGGCCAGCTCGGCCTCGTGCGGCCGTTGCAGGACGACCAGGTCGACGGGGGCGTGCCGCAGCTCCGCCGGGGTCTTCTCCACCACCGAGTCGGGCCAGGGGAAGGTACGGGCCCGGCCCAGCCCGTCGGGGCCGCGGTCCGGGGTGACCGGCACCAGATAGGTGTGCGGCCCCTGGACGAACGCGGTGGTCCAGGATCCGTGGACGTGCCAGAGCAGGATGTTCATACAGTCGCACCTCGTTCGGTGTCGGTCGCGGTCCGGGCGGCTCCGGCCGCGGGCCGGGCCCGGCCGCCCGGCGGGCGGGACGCCCCGGGCGCGCCGCGGG